>JBJSXS010000406.1:0-3058 GCA_046086545.1 Gemmata sp. | reverse complement strand
GCGCCGGCGGCCGCGGCCGGTGTGGGCCTGACAGCGAGTGCCGCGAACGCGGTGCCCGAGAATCTGGTGAAAGTGGTGTCAAGGTTCCCCGACGGGCCAGGCGCGGCTTCGACCGTTGCCATGACTCTGGCCCGCGGGCTTACGGAGGGTGTGACCGTGCCTGTGAAACTGATGCTCTCGGCGGGCCTGGTGGCCGCCGCAGTGGGGCTGACCGGCGGGGCAGCACTGCTGTCGAAGGCCGACGCCCAGTCGCCGGACGTGGTGAAGGAATCGAAAGAACCGCTCAACGGTCTCGGCGGGCAACCGCCGCGCGGCGAACCCAACCCGCCACGCGGCCAGAACCCGCCACGCGGCGAACCCAACCCCCCGCGCGGCGAACCCAACCCCCCGCGCGGCGAACCTAACCCCCCGCGCGGCGAACCCAACCCCCCGCGCGGCGAACCTAACCCCCCGCGCGGCCAAAACCCCGGCGAACGGCCGGCCGGGCCACCCCAGGGCGAGCCGGGCCGGCCTCCGCAAGGCGGGGTGGGCGGCGGAATGCCCGGTGTTGCGGGCGGGATCGGGTGGGCGGTCAGCGGCCCGCCGGCGTGGGAATACAAGTTCGTAGACGCCAAGAACGACCGCAAGGAGTTCGAGCGCCTCATCACCCAGCACGGTAAAGACGGCTGGGAGTACGTCGGCTCCGAGCGGTTCAATGACGGCAACAAGGGCGAGTTCGTGCTGGTGTTCAAAAAGTCGCGCGGACCGAACTTCGGTGGCGGCGGGATCGGCGGAGCGGGCGGAGCGGGCGGAGCGGGCGGCGTGCGGAACGGCGGCGCGGGCGGCGGCCCTGTCGGCCCGCCGCCGGGCAACACGAACCCCGGCGGCGGGCGGCCCGCGCCGGGCGGGCCCGTGGGACCGCCGCCGGGCGGCATGCGCGGCGCGGCGCCGGCACCGGGCGGGAACCGGGGCGCCGCACAATACAACGTCTTGACCCTTAAGCACGCAAAGGCCGAGGAACTGGTCGCCGTGCTTCAGAAGGTCTTCCCCAACGTGGACATAGCCGCGGACTCGCGGACGAACGCGCTCGTCGTCCGCGCCGACGAGAAGCTGCTCGATGACGTGCGCACGCTGCTCACGCGCCTCGACCAAGAGGTCGCTAAGCCGAAGTGACCGCGGCACTCATCGCCCCCACACCTCCGCCGGGGTAAGATCCCCACACCCCGCGGAGGCACTTCTGTGCGTGCGACTCTCCTGGCCCTCGCCCTTCTTCCGCTCGCGCCGGTCGGCGCGCCGCGACTCGCGGCGCAGCAGCCGCAAACGGTCAACGTGTTCAAGCTCAAGAACGCGGACGCCGAGAAGTTGCGCCCGATCCTGACCGCCGTCTTCGGCCGACAGGGGGTCACGGTGACGGTCGACGCGCGAACCAACTCGCTGATCGTCGCCGCGGACAAGACGACACTGGAAGAGGTTCGCAAACTGGTGGAGAAGCTGGACGAGCCGGTCAGGCCGATGCCGTGAACTGCGCTCGCCGTTCCGCGCGCCGCGCGCGACAATAGCCGCATGCCACACCGACCAACGTTCGACGAGTTCGCCGCGCTGGCGCGCGGCCACACCGTGGTGCCCGTGTACCGGCGGCTCACCGGGGACACGCTCACGCCGGTGTCGGCGTTCTGCAAGTTGCAAGAGGGCGACTGGTCCTTCCTGTTCGAGAGCGTAGTCGGCGGCGAGCGGATCGGGCGGTACAGCTTCCTCGGGGCCGGGCCGTTCCGCACCTTCGAGGCGTTCGGGACCCGCACCCGCCGCCGCGAGGGGAGCGGCAAGTGGGCCGAAGGCACGGCCGCGGACCCGCTGCGCGTGCTGGAAGAGATGATCGCGGAGTTCCGCGCGCCGAACGTGCCGGGCCTGCCGCGGTTCTGCGGCGGCGCGGTGGGGTACGCGGGCTACGACACCGTGCGCTACGTCGAGCGGCTGCCGCACGCGCCGGCCGACGACCGCGGACTGCCGGACCTGAGCTTCGGGTTCTACGACCGCATGGTGATCTTCGACCACGCCGCGAAGACGGTGCTGGTGGTCGCGCACGCCCACGTCGGCTCGGGCGAGGGCCTTCGGGCCGCGTACGCGGCCGCGTGCCGCGGCGTCGACGAGCTGACCGAGCGGCTCCAGCGCGGGGTCGCGGACCTGCAGCTCACCGACATCGACCCGAAGGCCGCGCCGGGCGCCCGCGCGGTTCCGGAGTCGAACTTCACGCGCCCGAACTTCGAGCGCGCGGTGGAGAGGGCCCGCGAGTACGTCAACGCGGGCGACGCGTTCCAGATCGTGCTGAGCCAGCGGTTCCGCACCGAGACGCGGGCGCGCCCGTTCGACATCTACCGCGCGCTCCGGGTGGTGAACCCGAGCCCGTTCATGTTCCACCTCCGCGCCGGGGGCACGACGCTGGTCGGCGCGTCGCCTGAAATCATGTGCCGGGTCGAGAACGGGGTCATCACCAACCGGCCGCTCGCGGGCACCCGGCGCCGCGGGGCCACCCCGGAGGAGGACGCGGCGCTCGCGGCCGAGTTGGTGGCGGACCCGAAGGAGCGCGCAGAGCACATCATGCTCGTGGACCTCGCGCGCAACGACGTCGGCCGCGTCGCGGAGCTGGGCAGCGTGAAGATCAGCGACCTGCTCGCCGTCGAGCGGTACAGCCACGTCATGCACCTGTCGAGTACGGTCACGGGCCGGCTGAAGCCGGGCCTGACCGCGTTCGACGCGCTCCGCGCGAGCCTCCCCGCGGGCACGCTCTCGGGCGCGCCGAAGGTGCGCGCGATGGAGATCATTGACGAGTTGGAGCCGCACCGCCGCGGGCCGTACGGCGGGGCCGTCGGGTACGTCGACTTCGGCGGCAACATGGACACCTGCATCGCGCTGCGCACGATGGTCCTGTTGGGCCAAACCGCCTACGTGCAGGCCGGAGCCGGGCTGGTGGCCGACAGCGTGCCCGCGGCCGAGTACCAGGAAACGGTGGACAAGGCCGCGAGCCTGCTCCGGGCCATCGACGTGGCCGAAACTCAACTGTATGCGACCGGCCGGCTGAGAC
>JBJSXS010000405.1:0-6042 GCA_046086545.1 Gemmata sp. | reverse complement strand
CGACGACGGCTGCCACTGGACCGGGGCCGGCGGGCACGGCGCGGCGCCGGTCGCCCCCGCGGTGGGGAGCGGCAGGGAGCCGCCCAGCGGCACCGCGGCGGAGCCCGGGGCCGCCTCGGCCACCTCGCCCGCGTCCGGCAGCTCCTCGTCTGCGTCTGCCAGGTCGAACCGGACCGACGCGTCGGGGTCGTCGCGCGCGGCCCGCGCCACCGCGCCGCTCGTGCCGCCCCCGGCGGTCCGCACCCGCGACAGCAGAAGCGATTCCATTTCGGGCGGGGTGGCCGGCGGGGCCGGCGGGCCGGAGAAGTCGAGGGCCGCCAGCCGCTCTTCAAACTCGCCGAGCGACGCGAACCGGGCGACCGGGTCCGGGGACATCGCCCGCTCCAGCAGGGCGGCCAGTTCGGGCGGCACGTCGGGGCTCACCACCGCGACCGACGGGGGCGGCCCGAGCCGCTTGGCGCGGAGCTGTTCCGGCAGCGTCGGGTGCGGGTACGGGGCAAGCCCGGTGAGCGCGAAGTACCCGACCGCGGCCAGCGCGTACTGATCGGCCGCCGGGGACGGTGCCAGGCTCTCCGCCAGCTCGGGCGCGGCGAACGCCAGCACGTTCGCGGACGCGTAGGACGCCGACATGGTGTCCAGAAGCGACTCGTCGGCGTCCAGGTTCTGGGCCAGCAGCGCCCCGGCCCCGAGATCGAGGACCCGCGGCAGACCGGTCGGCGCGAGGCTCACGCACGCCGGGGTGAGGGCCCCGTGCGCCACCCCGCGGGCGTGGCACGCGGCCAGGGCGGCGGCCAGGTGGGCCAGCACCGCCGCCGCGTCGCCCGGGGCCAGCGGGCCGGCGGCGTTCACCCGTTCGGACAGGCGCTCGCCGGCGTCCCGCGGCCAGACCAGATAGTGGAAACCGTTGGCCGAATCGACCTCGGCCAGCGAGGAGACCGCCGGGTGCGCCGGTGCGGACCCGAGCGACCGGGCCAGTTGCTTCGCCTGCCGCGCCCTCCACAGGCTGCGGAGCGGGAGCGTGCGGACCGCGAACTCGCCGGGCCTGGTGGCGTGGGAGGCGGCGAACATCGGGCCGAACGTGCCCGGGCCAGCGACCCCGGTCAGCCGGTACGGGCCGAGCACCAGCCCGGCCGCGCCGCCGGCAAGCGCTCGCGCGGCCTGGAACGGGGTCAGTGCGCCGCGAGCCACCAAATGGTCCGCAAACGCGGCCGCGTCCCCGCCGGGGAACTCGGCCAGCAACTCGCCGAGCCGATTCGCCGAGCCGATTCGCATCGACGACCCGGCAACGGACCAACTCGTCGGCGAGCGTACCGGGCATAAGGGTCGAAAGCGGTTCGGACCGGGTAGAGAAAATCGCCGGGGCGACCGGCGATTCATGATTCCTTCATCCACCATTCTAGAACATATTTTGCCTCGCTTGTCGTCGCCCGCCCCGCGCGGTAGGAATTAGCTGTCAAAAGATCCGACTACAGGCACCCCATGACGGCTCAACCGCGAACCTCCGCCGCCCACGCGGCCCGTGCCGCCGCGGCCGCCGTTGCCGCGCGTGCCCCCTGAGCCGGTTCCGACCCGTGTTCCGAAAACACCCAGGCCGGCCCCGGAGTCAACCTCCGGGGCCGCTCGCTTTCCGAGGAGCCCCCATGCCGGCGCCGCTGTCGCGGTCGGGCAAGTCCCGCCGCACCACCGATTCGCCCATCAGCTATTTCATCCAGAAGGCGCTGGACACCCCCAACCTGATCTCGTTCGCCGCCGGGCTGGTGGACGAAGGGTCCCTGCCGGTAGCGGAGGTCGGCGCCGCGGTGGCCGAGGTCATGCGCGACCCGGTCGCCGGGCGGGCCGCCCTCCAGTACGGGTCCACGCAAGGGCTGCCGGCGCTGCGCGAGCAGGTGCTCGATCTGGTGTGCGGGGCCGACAAGGTAAGGCCCTCTGAGGTGAGCCTCACGCCGGCCGACGTGTGCATCACGACCGGCTCGCAACAGCTGCTGTACCTGCTCGGGGAGGTGCTGTTCGACCCGGGCGACATCGTCATCACCGAGGCCCCGTCGTACTTCGTGTTCCACAGCCTGCTCCAGTCGCACGGGGCGCGGGTGCTGACGGTGCCGATGGACGGCGGCGGGATGCGCGTGGACGCGCTCGAAGCGCTCCTCGAGCGCCTGAGCCGGTCCGGCGAGCTGTCGCGGGTGAAGGTGATCTACACCGTCGATTACTTCCAGAACCCGACCGGGCTGACGCTGGCCGTGGACCGCCGCGCGAGGCTGGTGGAGCTGGCGAAGGCGTACAGCACCGGGCACCGCATCGTCATCCTCGAAGACGCCGCGTACCGCGAGCTGCGGTTCGCCGGGGACGACCTGCCGAGCGTGAAGAGCTTCGACCGCGCGAACGAGTTCGTGGTGTACACGAGCACGTTCTCGAAGCCGTGCGCGCCGGGCCTGAAGACCGGGTACGCGCTGGTGCCGCCGGACCTGATGGGCCCGATGATGCACCTGAAGGGGAGCCACGACTTCGGGTCCGCGAACCTGTCGCAGCACATCGCGTCGCGGATGATCGCGTCCGGTGCCTACGCGAAGCACGCAGAGGAGTTGCGCGCGGTGTACCGCAGGAAGCGGGACGCGATGGTGCGCGCGCTGGGGGCGGAGTTCGCGGACCTTCCCGCGGCGCGGTGGACGGTGCCGGCGGGGGGGTTCTACGTGTGGCTCACGCTCGACGGGACCGACACCGGGCCGAGCGGGCCGCTGGTGCCGGCGGCGCTGACCGCGGGGGTGCTGTACGTGCCCGGGGAGTTCGGCCACGTGTCCGACGCGGGCGGCCGCGTGCCCAACAACGAGTGCCGCCTGTGCTTCGGCATCGCGACCGAGGAGCAGGTGGTGGAAGGCGTCCGCCGGCTGCGCCGCGCGTGTGCCGCGGCCGGGACCGGGCAGCGCGAGAGGGCGGCAGCGGGCGGGTGAGTGCTACGAGCGCCGCCCTCGTCGCCGCACCCCTGCGCGGAGGGCCCCGCGCGGCCGCGGTCAATCGGGGCTGAACTCGTGCGCGCCGAGGTCGGGCCGGTCCCCGCGCCGGCGCCCGTCTAGGTCGCGGCGCACGTCCGGCAGGGCCCGGCCGGCGCGCGCCGCGGCCCGCACCGGTTCGGCCAGGTGCAGGTCGCCCGCGCCCGCGTCCACGAACGCGCCCGCCGCGGCCCCCTCGCAGTTGTCTCGCGCCTCGACGCGGTCCTTCGTTGCGATCAGCACCTTCGGCCCGGCCAGCAGGTTGTTCGCCACCACCAGGCCTTCGGCCCCCAACTCCGCGCGGACCCCGCGCACGGCCCGCCCGGTCGTGTCGCACACCGTGTTGTGCAGGATCTTGCAGTCTTTGGTGTGGAGCGCGGCGACGCCGCCCTCCGGGGCGCGGGTGACGCAGTTGTTCCGCACCACGCACCGGGTGCAGTGCGGCGGCGCGCCCGGCGCGTGGGCCGCGTTGCCCAGCGAGACGCCCGCGTCGCAGTCCACGATCACGTTCCGCTCCACCACGCAGTCGCGCGAGTCGTGCCACAGGAACACGGCCCCGCGGCCCTGGCCGGTGCGCCCGTTGATGCCGCGGAACACGTTGTCGCGGATCACGCACTCGGTCGCGTACATGAGGTCGATGCCGGCGATGTAGTCGCCGCCGAACGTGCCGTCGGTGTCCTGGGGATCGTCGCCGTACCGCTTCGGGCGGTCGTTGACGAACAGGCAGTGCTCGATGCGCCAGCCGCGCGGGCGCTCGCCGCCCGTCGTCGGGAGCTCCGTCCCCTTCACCGCGCGCTGCCAGATGTTGCGGAACACGCAGTTGTGGATGCGCACCCGCTGCACGCCGGTTTCGGCGCTCAGCTTGATCCCGTTCCAGCGCACGTCGCAGACCGTCAGGTCGGCGATGGTCACGTCCGAGCAGCCGAACAGCGATATTGCCTCGGTGAGCCGGCCGGCGCCGTCGAGCACCACCTTCGTGCGGTCGCCGGACGCGCCGCGGAGCGTGAGGCGGTCGGTGCGGAGGGCGAGCGGGCCGGTCAGCACGTAGCGCCCGTCGGCCAGGAGGACGGTCGCACCGGCGCGTGCGCGGCCGACCGCCGCGTACAGTTCCGCTGCGGTGCGCACGGTGACCGCGGCGGCGTCCGGTTCGGGCAGGGGCGGCGCCGCCGGGCGGAGCGGCTGCCCCTTCGCGGGCCGCACGAGGGGAGGCGCCGGACCCGGGCCGGGTTCGGGCGGGCCGTTGGGTTCGGGCGCCGGTCGCGGGGCGGGAGCAATCTCGGCCCGGTCCGCGCTCGGGGGTTCGGCCGTCGGTGGCCGCGGTGCCGGGAGCGGCGGTGAAACCGGCTCGGAGGGGTCCGGGCGCGCGGCGGGCGGGGCGCCGCAGCCGGCCGTCAGGGCGGCGAACAGGAGGAGTCGTCGCATGATGGCTCTCCGGCCCCGGGCGGTGCTGAACGGGGTGCGGGGCAGTATATCACGCGCGGCCCGTGAGGCCGCCGGGCAGATTCGGTCAGTAGGTCTTGTGGCGCAAGACCGGGGTGTTTACACTAATCATCAACTCATAATCTACTTTTGGCCGCCCGCGCCCGTCGGCCCGGAGGCGCCATGCCCCGTCTTCACTCGCTTCTCGAATGTCTGGGTCAGGCTCTGTGTGAGAAGGGCCGGAAAGCGCTTCAGGGCCAGTGGCCGTTCAACGAGGCGCTGCCCGACATCGCCCGGGCCGCGGCCGACCTCGCGCACCACAAACTGCCCGGTCCCGACCTGCGCGCGGCCATCACCGACTGCGCCGCGGTGGCCCCCGCCGAGTGGGAGCGGCGGCTGAGCGAACTGGTCGCCGAACTGGCGACCACGTTCGTGGTGCCGAAGGTCGAACTGGTGGACTACCTGCGGGCGCTGCCGGTCACGGTCCGTCAGATCCTGCGGCGCCCGTCGGACCCGAACGGCCACTCGGTGCCCGAATCGCTCTACTTTACCCGGCCCGAAGACTTCGCGCTCATCCTGCCGCCGCGCGTGCCCCGGTTCCGCCCCGGCGACCGCCCCACCGGGCTGGACAACTGGACCCTCACCGAGCTGCGCGGGCTGGGCCAGAACTCGGAGGTGTGGCGCGGCGAGGACCGCGAGAAGCCGGACGCGCCGGACGCGGCCCTCAAGTTCGTCATCGAACCGGAGGCGCAGGAGCGCGTGCGGGCCGGCACCGAGCTGTTCACAAAGGTGTTCGACCTCAACGACGTGGCCGGGGTGCTGCCGCTGCGGTCGGTGTACCTGGAGACGGACCCGCCGTGCCTCGAAGCGCCGTTCGTCACCGGGTACGACCTGGCCGGCCTCATGTTCGACTGGCGGCACCGGTACGACACGGCCAAGCCGGAGGCGGCACTGAAGCTAGTCCGGCGGCTCGCGTCGGTCGTGTCCAAGGCGCACGACAAGGGCGTCGTCCACTGCGACCTGAAGCCGAGCAACATCCTCCTGCACCCCACCGAGGGCGGCAAGTTCACGCTCTGGGTCAGCGACTTCGGGTGGGGGCAGATCGAGGGCGCGCGGGCGCTGGAGCTGGTCAAGAGCAGCGCCCGGGGCGAGCAGCAGCGGCTCGCCCAGCGGGGCGCGGCGACGAGCCTGTACGCCAGCCCGCAGCGGGCCAAGAAGGAGCCGCCGGTGCCGGGCGACGACGTCCACGCGATCGGCGTGATCTGGTACCAGTTGCTCAAGCGCGACCCGGCGGCGGCGGCCCCGTTCGGCACCGACTGGGTGGACGAGTTCCGCTCGGCCGGGTTCACGGACTCGCAGGCCCGCGTGCTGCAGGCGTGCCTGAACACCCGGGCCGACAAGCGGCCCAAGAACGCGGCGGCCCTGGCCGAGCAACTGGCCACCGTCACCGTCGCGCCGCCGGACCCGGCCGGGTCCGACGGGTCGAAGCTGCTGGCGCTGAATTCGCCCAGCACCTCGCACCACGCGCCGCAGCCGCCCGGGGCCGCGTCCGCGCCGCACGCGACCGTGCGGGGCAAGGACTACAGCGGCGAGGCCGCGGCCGGGGCCGCGTCCGCGCTGCTGGCCGCGGCCGGCGGCG
>JBJSXS010000404.1:0-2310 GCA_046086545.1 Gemmata sp. | reverse complement strand
GTCGAGCGAACAGAAAGTTGTCGATGAAGTTGTGTGTCTGGTGTTTCGTGCCCGGAACTTCGTGCTGCCGGGGCGGGACGTAGGCCCACTGCGGCGCGTACTTCGCCCCTTCGCCGACCCACTTGCGCAGCGTTTCGACTTCTTTCGGGGTGAGCTTTTTGCCGCTCCTGGCGGGCGGCATCTGCTCGCGGCCTTCGGCGAGCACGCGCGCGACGAGCGGGCTCTCGTCCGGCTTGCCCGGCACGAACGCCTCGGCCGCGAGCGCGTCCTCGCGAACGTCGAGGCGCAGTTTCTTCTTGCGCTGCTTCTCGTCCGGGCCGTGGCACGCGAAGCACTTGTCGGTCAGGATGGGCCGGACGTCGCGGTTGAAGTCAACCGTCGGCTCGGCCGCGGCGCCGCCGCGCGGCAGCAGTGCCACCGCGGCGCCGCACACAATCAAACGGTACACGCTCGGCCCCCCTCGGAGAGTCTGAACTCAGCGGTCGTAGCTCTCGTCTTCGTCCTCGTCTTCACCCTCTGCGGTCAGGCTCCGCGGCGGAACCGGGTCGCCCTCGATGGCGAAGCTCTGGCTGTACGTCTGCCCGTCCACGGTGAGTACGACGCGGTACGCGCCCGCAGGGACAAGCCGGCCGAAGCCGGCGTACCGGCCGCCGCCGCCCGACGTGCTCCAGTTTACCTTATTCAGCCCGGGTTCGACGCCGCCGGCCATCTCGCCAACCTTCTTGCCGTCGATGTCCTGGAACTCCAGCGTCACCTTCGTCGCCCTCTTCGGCAGCGAGTAATAAACGTGCGCCCCCGGGGCGGGGTTGTCGCCAACGAACCGGCGCCCCGAGCGGCCGCGCGTCGGCAGCTCCTGCCAGCGAACCACGGTGCTCGGCTTGTACAGCGTCGGCTCGTCCTTGATCTTCTCGCTCGCCATCTGCCGCAGCGCCGTGACGTCCAGAATCCACAGGCTGCGGCCGTGTGTAGCGGCCACGATCTCGCCCGCGGTGGGGTGAATCGCGATCTCGTGGACCGCGACCGTGGGGAGGTTGTTGTTGATCTTCGTCCAGGAGCTCCCGCGGTCCAGCGACGCGAACAGCGCGAACTCGGTGCCGCAGCAGAGCAGGTTCGGGTTCTTGATGTCCTCGCGCAGGCACCGCGTGGAGCCGGTCGGCAGGTTCGCGGTGATCGGCTTCCACGTGTCGCCGTAGTCGTCGGACGTGTACAGGTAGGGCGCGTCGTCGTCGAGGCGGTGCGCGTCGAAGCACGCGTACACGCGGCCCGCCGCGAACCGCGACGGCTCGAGTGTGGCAACCCAGGTCGGCTTCTTGAGGCCCACCTTGTCCGTGATGTTCACCCAGTCCTTGCCGCCGTTCTTGGTGCGCCACAGGTAGCCGTCGTCTGTGCCCACGTACAGCACGTCGGGGTTGAGCGGCGACTCCGCCAGCGCGGTCGCGCTGCCGTGCCTGGTCCGTGTGATCTCGGGCGAAATCGCCTGCGGGCTGTCGCCCCTCGACACCGACTTGAACACGTAGTTCCCGGCGCTGTACAGGATGTGTGAGTTGGCACTCGAGAGGATGTACGGCGTGTTCCAGTTGAACCGGTACGCGGGGCCGCCCTGGCGCGCCTGGGGCTTGATAGAGGCGCGCTCGCCGGTGCGCAGGTTGTACCGCACCATGCCGCCGTTCTGGCTCTCGGCGTACACCTGATCCGGGTCATTCGGGTCCACGCGGCAGACGTAGCCGTCGCAGCCGTTGAGCGAGATCACGTCCTCGTTGAGCGGCCCGCCGCCGTGCAGGCTCATGCTCGGCTGCCCCCAGCACCCGTTGTCCTGCAGCCCGCCGTACACCCAGTACGGCTTCTTGCTGCACACCGCGACGTGGTAGAACTGGCCCAGCGCCAGGTTGTTGTGGTGGTCCCAGTTGGCCCCGCGGTCGTAGGTCGAGTAGAACCCGCCGTCGGTGCCGATGATCTGGTGCCGCCCGTCCCTGGGGTCGATCCAGAGCGCGTGATGGTCGGCGTGGACGCCGCGCCCGCCGGTCTGGAACGACTTCCCGCCGTCGCGCGACACCGCGAGGCTCACGCCGAGGACGACCACGTGGTCGGAGTCGCTCGGGTCCACGCGCACCTGGCTGAAGTACATGGGCCGCGGGTTGATGCTGTTGATGCGCTTCCACGAGGCGCCGCCGTCGGTGGACTTGTACACGCCGCCGTACTGGAACCCGTCCGGCCCCTGCTGCTCCTGCACGTTGGCGGCCTGCCCGCCGTAGTTCGCGCCGAACGGGCGCGTGACGGTCGCGCCGCCGGGGCCGCCGAACCCGCCCCCGC
>JBJSXS010000403.1:0-2095 GCA_046086545.1 Gemmata sp. | reverse complement strand
GGAGCTCGTCGCCGAGGGCGTCGATCTGGTCTGCTTCGGGCGGAAGCCCGGGCGCGACTGGAAGGTGGGCGCGCGGATCGCACGAGCGGTTCGCGCGCGCGACATCGAGGTGGTTCACGCCCACCAGTACACCCCGTTCTTCTACTCCGCGCTCGCGAAGCCGCTGGGCCTGTTCCGCCCGAAGCTGATCCTGACCGAGCACGGGCGCCACTACCCGGACCGCGTGTCCCCGGTGCGGCGCGCCGCCAACCGGCTGGCGCTCGACCGCATGGCGGACGCGGTCACCGCGTGCTGCCGCTTCAGCGCCGTGGGGCTGGCCCGCACGGACGGGTTCGCCGGCGCGAGAATCGAGATCATCGAGAACGGCATCGACGTCGACAACTACGGCCCGCCCGCGGACAAGGAACTGGCGAAAGAAGACGTCGGGCTGGAACCCGACCGGCGCTACCTGATCCACGTCGCCCGGCACCACCCCGTGAAGGACCAGGCGACGCTGATCCGCGGGTTCGCGCTGGCGGCCCCCGCGCTGCCCGGCGTCGACCTGCTCATGGTCGGCGACGGGCCGCTGCGTGCCGACCTGGAGGCCCTCGCGGTCGAACTGCGGGTCCCGGACCGCGTGCACTTCCTCGGCATCCGCACGGACATCCCGGACCTCATGCGGGCCGCGGACGCCTTCGCGCTCACCTCGCTCAGCGAGGCCGCGTCGCTCACGCTGCTGGAAGCGATGGCGAGCGGGCTGCCGGCGGTCGTGACCGCCGTGGGCGGGAACCCGGAGGTCGTGCGGCACGAGCGCGAGGGCCTGCTGTTCCCGCGCGGCGACGCGCGGGCGTGCGCCGGGGCCATCGCGCGCCTGTTCCGCGACCCGGCGCTGGCCGCGCGACTCGGGGGCGCGGGCCGCGCCAGGGCGGTCGAGCGGTACCAACTGGGCCGCGCGGTGGAGGCGTACTACGACCTGTACGCGCGCCTCGCGGGGAAGGGCCGAGCGCGATGAGCGAGCCGCCGGTGATCCACGTCCCGCCCGCGTCCGACACGTCGGCGCTGAAGCGTTCGGCGAAGGCCGCGGCGCGCCTCGCCGCGCTGGCGGGCGTGTCCCCGGTGCTGGCGTCGTACTGGCTCGGCGCCGCCCTGCTCGGCCGCGGGCGCGCGCTCGAGTCGCGCTCGCAGTTGCTGTCGCTCTGGCCCGGCCTCACCGGGCAGTACCTGCGGCGCGCGTTCCTGCAACAGGTGCTGGCCCGGTGCCACCCGAGCGCGACCGTCGAGTTCGGCACGTTGTTCTCGCAGCCCGGGGCGATGCTGGACGAGAACGTGTACGTCGGCCCGCGGTGCATCCTCGGCCTCGTGCACCTCGAACGCGACGCGCTGCTGGCCTCCAACGTGCAGATCCCGTCGGGGGGCAAAACGCACCACTTCGACGACCCTTCCAAGCCGATTCGCGAGCAGGGCGGGGAGCGCAAGCTGGTGACGGTGGGGGCGGGGGCCTGGATCGGCACGGGCGCCATCGTCCTCGCCGACGTGGGCAAGGGGACGGTGGTCGCGGCCGGCAGCGTGGTGACGAGGCCGCTGCCCGACAACGTGATCGCCGGCGGCGTACCCGCGAAGGTGATCCGCCCGCGCTTCGGGCCCGAGGCGGAGCGGGCCGGTGAGTGAGCGCCCGCCGCTGATCGTGTTCGCGGACGACTGGGGCCGGCACCCGTCGAGTTGCCAGCACCTGGTCGCGAGGCTGCTCCCGCACCGGGGCGTGACGTGGGTGAACACCATCGGCACGCGCCCGCCGGGGCTGAACCGGAGCACCGTCACGCGCGGCCTCGCGAAGCTGCGGCAGTGGGCCGCCGGCCCTCCCTCCGCGGCCCCCCCAGGGGGCGCGGGGGGGGCGCCCCCCTCGCCCGTCGTCCTCAACCCGAAGATGTGGCCGTCGTTCCGGTCGCGGTTCGGGCGCGCCCTCAACCGCCGGCTGCTCGCGCGGGCGCTCGCGCCGGTCGCGGGCGCGACGCGCGCCGCCGAGCGCATCGGTGCCGGCGAACTGGATCTCGACATGCCGCCCACCAGCGGCGCGCCCGAGGTGGGTCGGCTGCTCTCCGCCCTGCGGGCGATGCGC
>JBJSXS010000402.1:0-4462 GCA_046086545.1 Gemmata sp. | reverse complement strand
TCGAGGTCGAGGATGTTGCCGTTGGCCTGTTCGCTCGCGCGGTAGACGGACAGCCCGTCGCCCTCCTTCCACTGCATGAGTTTGCTGTTCGGGATGTCGGAGAAGATCAACTTCTTGTCCGCGGCCACCCACACCGGACCTTCGGTAAACTTCATGTCGCCGGCGAGCTTTTTGACCTTCGCCCGGGGTTCCACCAGTGACTTCGGCTCGTCGGCGCCCGAGAGCGGGGCCCCGAACGCGCACGCGAGCGGGAGCAAGCAGGTGAGGAAACGGACTCGCATCATGAACCTCCGCGGCGCCCGCTCAGGGCAGGGTGAGAGTGGATGATCGTTTCAGGTCGTCCGGAGATTTCACGCGCTCCTCGGGGGGCATGGTCACGAACGCCCAGCGCTCGCACTTCACGCGCACGCACCGCCCGGGGCGGTAGCCCTCCAGCACCTCGGCGAATTTCAGTTTGATCTGGATGCCGCTGCTGCCCGGGGGCGGGTTCTCGGCCTCCGTCCAGCCCAGCACCTTTCCGACCTTGCGGTCGCCGCGGTGGAACCACGTTCGCAGCGTGTTCTCTGCCGTCGCGACCCAGAACCCGGTGTCCCGTGTGGCCTTCAGGTCGTCGTACAGCGACGGGTCCATGTTGCCGAACAGCGTGACCGTAATTTGCGCGCCGCCGAAGTCGAACAACTCGACGCTGTCGATCCAGCCCGGAACCCAGCGCTGTTGCTGGTAGCGGACGTGGCGGCGGCGCTGTAGCTCGGTCGCGAACGCGCGGCTCGCGTCGTCGAGCCAGACGTCCGCGACGGTGAACTCCTTGTCGCGCGACCCTTGCGACCAGCCGAGGTTGAACCGCACCACCTGCCCGACGCCGAGGTCCGTCAGGTCCGCGAGCCGGCGGCCCTTCCACACCCGCGTGACGGGGTCGATGTCGAAGGTGGCCTTCTCGGCGATCCCGTCCTTCACGAGGGTTCCGGTCGGGGCGACGTCGAGTTTGCCCTTCTTCAGATCGACGCCCACCACCTTCCACGACTGCCCGCGGCGCAGGTAGTAACTGAAGTCGTCCTCCAGGGTAACCGCGTGGTTGTGCCGCACCGCGAACCGCTCGAACTCGGCTGGCAGCGGCGGGACGGTCTGCTCCTCCCCGACGGGCGGGAGGTGAAAGAACCCGTGGACGTGTGTCCCGAGTGGAACGTCTCGCAGTTCCGCAGGCGCGCCGTTGTACCAGACGGTCGCGTAGGGTAGCAGCGCGAAGTAGTGCAGCGGGCCGCTGTGGTAGCGCCCCCCGGCGTCGCCGTCGATGCGCAGCCCGCCGCGGCGGTTGATCGGGTCGATCACGACCAACTCGCCAGACAGATACGTCCCCGGTTCCGGCGGGAACGTGCCGGGCTTCAACCGGGGTTCGCTCGCCGCGGGCGCGGGTGGTCCCGCGGCCTTCTTCGCGTCGGCGTGCTTCTTCTCCTGCCCGCCGGCTGAGACGGAGAGCGCGCACGCGGCGACGAACATGAGGGTGGCCGCCCGCCGGGTCCGGTGACTCACGCCAGCACCTCCGAGACCGTGCCGTTGCTGTCCGCGAACGTTTCCGTCCGCACGCCCATCTTCTGCGCCATCGTCAGGAGCAGGTTGCTGAGGTGGGCCTTGGCGTTCACCGGGCGGTGGCAGATGGCGTAGTGCTTGCCGGGGGTGTCGAGTTCGTACGTGTAGCCGTCCTTGCGGCCCGCGGCGTTGTAATCGACGTGCCGGCCGTGCTTCAGGCCGATCGCGCCGCCGCCCGCGAGGACCAGCGGCAGGTTCGCGTTGCCGTGGCTGTGGCCGAACGCCATGCCGCTGCCGTACAGGCACATCGTCGAATCCAGAAGCGGCCCGTCCGCGTCCTTCACTTCTGCGAGCCGGTCGAGGAAGTAGGCGAACTGCTTGATGTTGAACGTGTCGCTGGCCGTGAGTTCCTGCATCAGCTTGGGGTTGGCGTTGTGGTGCGAAAGAGAGTGCCGGTCCTGCCGGACGCCGATCTCGGGCACGGCGGGCCCGGTCCCCTCGTTCCCCGTGCTGAAGGTGGCGACGCGGGTGAGGTCGGTCTGGAACGCCAGGACGAGGATGTCATACATGGTGCGGAGGTACTCGCCGAGTTGCTCCAGCGGCACGGCGCGGTTGAGCCTCGCCTGGTCGGCCGGGGCGACCTTGGGGCGCGGCGTGTCGAGCCACTTGCTCGCCCGCTGCGTGCGGATCTCGACCTCCCGCACCGACGTAAGGTACTGGTCGAGCCGGCCGCGGTCGTCCTTGCCGAGCTTGCCGCCGAGGTCGTTGGCCTCTCCGAGAACGGCGTCGAGGACGCTGCCGCGGCGTTCCAGCCCCCGGCGCTGCTTCGCCACCCCGCCCGCGGGTTCCTCGAACAGCTCGCGGAACACGACGCCCGGGTTGCCCTGTGCCGGAAGGCCGATGCCGTCGGCGCTGCACGCGAGCGAGTGCCCCTGGTTGCTGAGTTCGATCGAGGTGAACCGCGTCTGCGGGGCCGTCACACGGGCCATGAGTTGATCGACGGAGATCGTGTTCCGCTCGGACGGCCCGATCTTGGCGCCGGTGAGCCAGATGCTGCTGCAGTTGTGGTGGTGGCCCAACCCGTGCGGGTGGTGTAGCCCGCTGATCGGGGTGATGTTCGCCTTGTGCTTCGCCAGCGGCAGGAGCGACTTCGAAAACGTGTAATCCGCCCCGGCCGCTTCGATCTGGAAGTCGATCGTGTTCACGCCGTTCGGCAGGTAGATAAAGACGCTGCGCGCGGCCCGCGTCTTGCCCTCCGCCGCGCCGAGCGGGCGCATGCAGTCGAGCAGCGGCAGCGCCATCGACACCCCGAGGCCGCGCAGGACGTGTCGGCGGTCGAGCAACCAACTCTGCGAGCGGAACGGGGTCACGGGAGAGCCCTCGGGTGTGCGGTGTTCGTTCGCGGCGAACCGGGACCGCTCAGCGTGCGGGTGCCCGCGCGTTCCGATGCGGACTTCGGGCGTGCGGCCGTTGGCCGACCGCCGGGGGCCAGCCCGGGCCGTGCGGGTGTAACGAGGCGGGTCGCGCGGGCACCCGTCCCGCTCGCGGCGGAGAACGCGGGCCGGTCTGGGTGGAGGGCACGCATGCTGGTCGGGTTCGCGAGGGGAACGCGGGAGGAGCGTGAGGCGGATAGGTAACTTTCTCACGCTCTCGGTCACCCGTCAACCGGCAATCCGAGTTCGCGGCCGACGGCCCCGGGCGTGACGCGTTTGGCACGCCCGAGTTGGCGAGCGTCATCCGTCTCCGGGCACAGGGGAAATCCCGAAAGCACGCTCGACCGCGAAAACTCTGGGGACACCCCGGGTTCCCCGAATAAGGAAAGCTCCAGCGTGCAGCCGGAGTTGAAATGCGCCTACGCCGGCGTGTTGCGCGGAGCGAAGTACCGGAGGAGGTCGCGCGATGCGTGCCCAACTGCTGATAGTGGTAGCGGGATTCGCGGCGCCGTGTGTGGCTTACGGAGCCCCTCCCAAGAAGCTGCTGCCGCTGGACGGCGAGGTGTTCGAGGTGTCCGAGCGCACGGCGTTTCTGATCCCCGCCAAGGCCGCGCCCGACACGCCCGCGAAGCCGTGGGTGTGGTACGCGCCCACGCTGCCGAACCTGCCGGGGCCGGAGGAGAAGTGGATGTTCGAGCGGTTCCGCGCCGCCGGGATCGCGGTCGCGGGCATCGACGCGGGCGAGTCCTACGGCAGCCCGGCCGGGAACAAGGTGTTCGATACGCTATACGCCGCGATGACCGCGAAGGGGTACTCCCAGAAGCCGGTGCTGCTCGGGCGCAGTCGCGGCGGGCTGATGACGCTGTCGTGGGCGACCGCGAACCCAGACAAGGTGGGCGCGTTCGCCGGCATCTACCCGGTGTGCGACATTGCGAGTTACCCTGGCGTCGAGCCCGCCGCCGGCGCGTTCGAGCTGAAGCCCGCCGAACTGAAGGAGAAGCTCAAGCAGTTCAACCCGGTGGACCGGCTCGACGGGCTGGCGAAGGCGAAGGTGCCGCTCTTCGCGATTCACGGGGACGTTGACAAGGTGGTGCCGCTGGAGGCCAACAGCGGGCGCGTGAAGGAGCGGTACGTGGCGCTCGGCGGCACCATGACTCTCATCGTCCCGCCGCAGCAGGGGCACAACATGTGGCCCGGGTTCTTCCAGTGCCGCGAACTGGTAGAGTTCGTCGTCGCCCACGCAGGGGTCGGGCTGGTGCTCGATTCGCCGCAGGACTACCAGGTGGTGAAGCGGAACGCGAAGAACATCGGCGTCGTGCGCGTGCGCGGCAAACTGGGGGAGGCCGCGCGGAAGGCCGACGCGCTGGAGTACCGGGTCGGCGCCGACGGCCCGTGGAAGAAGCTGGCCGCTCCGGACAAGGACGGCGTGTTCGACACGACCGTCGAGGTCGCCGCGGGCGGGTGGTTTCGGTTCGAGGTGCGCGCCGCGGCGGGCGGCGCGGTCG
>JBJSXS010000401.1:0-3237 GCA_046086545.1 Gemmata sp. | reverse complement strand
GCCGCCGAACCCGCCCCCGCCGCCCTTCGGGGCCGGGCGCTCGCCGTAGGTGAGTTCGACCGTGGAGGCCTTGTCGCCGCGCAGCACCTGGAGCTTCACCTTGTCGCCCGGCTTCGCCCCGCCGGCCGCCGCGAGCATCTCCTCGTAGGTCTTCACGGCCTTGTCGCCCACCTTGGTGACCACGTCATCGACCTTCAGGCCGGCGGCCTCCGCGGGGCCGCCGGGCACCACGCGGGTGAGCTTCGCGCCCGCGGCCCCGTCCGCGTCCTCGCCTGTCAGCCCCATGTACGCGCTGCCGGCGGCGGCGCCCTTCTTGGCCTGACCCATCCCGATCTTCTCGCAATCCACGACCGCGAAGATGACGTTCGGGTCTTTCTTGTAGATGTCGAGACCGACGCGCCCCATGTTGCTGGTCGGCAGCCCGGTCGTGAGCTTCTGGAACGTCTTGCCGCCGTCGGTGGTCTTGTAGATGCCGGCGCTCTTGCCCCACTTCATAACGGGGTCGTAGGCGTCGTACCCGTCGGGGATGCCGCCGCCAGGCCACGAGTCGTACCCGTCGCGCCGGCGCTCCCACATCGCCACGTACAGCGTGTCCGGCTCGGTGGGGTGCATCCGCGCGTCGATCACCCCGGTCCTGTCGTCGAGGTAGAAGACCTTCGCCCACGTTTTGCCGCCGTCGGCGGTCTTGAACAGCCCGCGCTCCTCGTTCGGGCCGTACAGCCGGCCGAGCGCGCCGACGTACACGACCTCCGGGTTCGTGGGGTGAATCAGAATCTTGCCGATCTGGAACGTCTTCTTGAGGCCCATGTTCGCCCACGTCTTGCCGCCGTCGGTGGACTTGTACACGCCGTCGCCGAAGGACACCGAGTTCCGCGGGTTGTTCTCGCCGGTGCCGACCCACACGATGTCCTTGTTAGACGGGGCCACGCACACGTCGCCGATGGAAACGGTCGCCTCCTTGTCGAACAGGTGGGTGAAGGTGACGCCGTTGTTGGTGGTCTTCAGCAGCCCGCCGCTCGCGGTGGCGACGTAGTACGTTGAGGGGTCGGCTTCGAACACCGCGAGCGCGGTGATGCGCCCGCCCATGTTCGCGGGGCCGATGTTCCGCCAGGTGAATGCTTTCACCCACGAGTCCGGGAGGGTGAAGTTCGGCGGCGGGAGGTCCTTGTCCTTGTCTTTCCCCTTCTGCCCGCCCTTCGGCTGCGCGAACGCGTCTGGTACGGATTTAGGCAGAAGGCAGCTGACGCCGAGTGCCAGCGCGAACGCGCCGAGGGCGATGCGGGAGCGCGAACTCATTGGGTGCAATCCCCGAGGTGAAGAATGGTTTGCCGAAGATAGTCGGGGAGATGTGGTTACGGTAGCGAAATTCGCGGCGCCAGCGGTGCCACGCGGGATCGAACGCCACCCGGCGGAACGGGGCGCCGACACTTCGCGGATGACCGCATCGACGCCGACCAGCACCGGGTTGGTGACGGACGTCAGGCCGCGGTCGAGGTTGGTGATTAGTAGCACTCGGTATTGTCTGGGGCCACTTTGCAGAGCGCGAACTTGCCGCGCAGCGTACGGAGCAGGTGATCCAACGTGATCCGTTTGCCCGAGCTGGTGCCCGACACGGACTCCACCTTTCGGGCGTCAACAGCACCTTCCGCCAGCCGGGCTTGTCCGCAAGGGGGTTGATGCTCCCACCAGGCCAGGAGTTGTCGCCCGCCAGAACCCTCTCGTCGCGAAAGCCAGCGGCTACGGCGCTCACACACTGTCGCACGTCAACCGGCCGCTGTGACGTCCCGGCTGCAGCATCGGCGCGACCCCTTTTCGGGAACAGAACTCGTCCGACCGACCCGCTCCGTCTACAAGCCCGCGCTTGCGGCGGGGCGACGTTCGGAGTATCATCTAACTGCTTCCCTCTGCGTCCTCCCCGCCTGCCGCTCGAACCTCATGCAAAGTACCAGTTCTCCCCGCGCGTCGCGGGGCCTGTTCGTCGCGGTCGCACTACTCGCGTGGGCGCCAGGGGCGCTCGGCGCGATTACCTGCTCCGTCAAGACGATCGAGTTGCCGGACGCGTTCGCGGGCCAGCAACTGCTGGTTTCCGAGAACGGCACCGACGTCACCCGCGACGCGACCTACGCCAGCACCGACGCGAAGGTCGCGAAGGTCGATGCGAAGGGGTACGTCACGCCCGTGAGCGACGGCACCGCGCGCGTCCAGATTACACGCGGGGCCGACAAACTCGAATTGCCTGTCACCGTGAAAGGGTTCGGGGCCGCGGCCCGCGGGGTGGACTTCCGCACCGAGGTGATGCCGCTGTTGAGCAAGCACGGGTGCAACGCGGGCGGGTGCCACGGCAAGGCGAGCGGCCAGAACGGGTTCAAGCTCTCGCTGTTCGGGTTCGACACCGCGTTCGACTATGAGGCCATAGCGAAGGAGGCCCGCGGGCGCCGGTTGTTCCCCGCGAACCCGGGCCAGTCGCTCTTCCTGCTTAAAGGCGCGGGGCGGGTGCCGCACGGCGGCGGGAACCGGCTGCCCGCTGGCACCGCCGACTACGAAGTGCTGCACCGCTGGATCGCCGCCGGCGCGCCCGCGTCCGCGCCCGACGCGCCGAAGGTGACCGGGCTCAAGGTGCGACCCGCGGACGCGATCATGCGCGACGGCCAGCGGCAGCAACTCGCGGTGATCGCGGAGTACTCCGACGGTTCGCAACGCGACGTCACGCGCCAGTCGGAGTTCTTCAGCAACCTCGACGTGGTCGCCGGCGTGGACGCCGACGCGCTCGTGAAGGCCGGCAAGGAGAGCGGCGAAGCGGCGGTCATGGCCCGGCACATGGGGTTCGTCGCGGTGTTCAAGGCGATCAAACCGCACGGCCCGCCCCTTCAGGCGATCCCGGACTTCAAGCCCGCGAACAAGATCGATGAGCTCGCGCTCGAGAAGTGGAAGAAGCTCGGCCTCAAGCCCTCCCCCCCCTGCGACGACGCGACCTTCATCCGCCGCGCGACGGTGGACGTGTGCGGGCGCCTGCCCACCGCGACCGAGGTGACGGCGTTCCTGGCGGACGCCAGCGCCGGCAAGCGCGCGGCGCTGATCGACAAGCTCCTCGACTCGTCGGACTACGCGGCGTACTTCGCGATGAAGTGGGGCGCGGTCCTGCGGAACTCCAGGCTGGCCGGTGCCGACGAGGCCGCGGTCGCGTTCCACAACTGGCTCAAAGACAAGATCGCGCGCGACCGGCCGTACGACGAGTTC
>JBJSXS010000400.1:0-4792 GCA_046086545.1 Gemmata sp. | reverse complement strand
ATGAACTTCGGCGTCTCGGTGGCGACCCGCGTGTCCCGCCACCAGCCGAGCACGCCCTCGATGTCGGAGTACGCCTTCTCCGGCTTCGGGCCGTCGTACTGGGCGAACATCCAGGTGCCAAACAGCCCGCTCTGGAACTGTTGCCCGGGGTAATTCTTCAGGAGCGGCCACGCCGCCACATACATCGAAAACCCGGCGTTGTAGTTCTTGTCCACGCGCGAGTGCGGCACGAGCAGGTACCCGGCCATCTCGGCCTTCTGCGGATCGGCGGCGCGCGCGGCCGGTATGGCTAGAACGAGCGCGGCAACGCCCGACGCAGCGCGGAGCGAAAAGTTAAGCATCTGGAGTCCCGGTTGAATTGGGTAGGCGGGCGCTCACTTGGCCGGTTTCTTACCACACAGCTTCACCATCGCGCGGCCCATCGCGTCACCGATGAGGTAGTACGTCTCGGCGTTCGTGTTCCAGTGGTAGCCCTGCCCGGAGGGCGACACGGACTGATCCCGCCAGAACACCTTCGTGCCCACGAACGCCACGTTCCCCTTGAACTCCTCGTGCTCCGCGACCGCGGCCTGCGCCTTCATGAGCGACAGCGCGCGGGGGTGCTTCTCGTCCGGGCCGGTCATCCCGGTTTCGGCGATCACGAACGGCAACTTCGGCGCGCCGAGGTCTTTGCGCACGTCACGGATGAAGTTGGCCATGTTCTTCTCGTACTCGTCATTAAACGCCTGGTTGACCCGGTCGTTCCACCCCTGGTGCCAGCCGAACCCGGCCAGCTCGTGCCCGCGGTCGCCCAGCGCCGGGAACTCCTTCTTCAGGTCACTGAGCACGGCCTTCGTGCGGTCCACGATCTGCTTGTAGTACGGCCCGACCTCGCCGCCCGAGCTGGGCGGGCGAAAGTCCTTAGCCAGGCTCTTTCCGCCCCAAGCGAGCTTGATGAGCAGCACCGGCTCCTCGAACGCGTCCCCGACCACCCAGCCGAACCCGAGTTCCGGCCCGATGCGGTCCTCCTTCACACCGAAGCCCGCGGTGAGCTGACCCTTACGCTCGAGGTAGTGAATCCACACGTCGTCGCGGACGGCCCATTTGCCGTCCTTCCCGCGCAGGTGTTTGAACTGGTCGGCAGTGGCCGGTTGCTTGGCAACGTACTCCAGGCTCCCCTTCCCCTCGTTCCGCTTCGGGTCGGACGGCACGAAGCCGTGGCCCTCCATGTTTGACTGGCCGGCGAGGACGAACACCTTGACCGGCTTGTCGGCGGCGGATGCGGGGGCGGCGAAAACGACTAGCAGGGCGCCGATCACGGCGCGAACACGCGGGCAACTCATAGCGACCCTCGGTGACTGGCAGCTCACACAATATTGCGCAATTAAAGTACTGTTTTCCAAAAAATAACAACGGACCGGCGCAACCGGTTCGTGAGCGGCATGTGCGGGCGAGCGCCCGGCTACTCGCTCCACACGAACAGCTCGGAGACGCCACTGCGGGCCTTACCGGAGTGAGTGAACACGACCCGCACCTTGCTCGCCTTGACGCGGTCGAACCGCACCTCGTTGAACGCGCTGCCGGTCGGCTTCTCGGGCACCTTCTTCGCGTTAGACACAGGCTTCCAGCCCTTGCCATCCCACACCTCGACCTCGTACCTGGTCGGCGGCTGCACCCCGCCGCGGTCGTCGTAAATCGCGAGTTCGATGCGGGCGAACTCCTTCTCGATGCCAAAGTCGACTTCCAGCCAGTCGGTTTCGTTCGGCGACTCGTAGCTGGTCCACCGGTTCGTGGGGCTGGGCAGGAAGTTGGTTTTGCCGTCGATGGCGCTCATCGGCTTGCCGCCGAAGCGGTCCGCGTAGGACGCGGTCGCTTTCGGGAACGGCTTGTCGCCGGAGTTGTACGCGATGTTGCCCGCCGGGTGCGGCGGAGGGTCCAGTGGGAGCTTGGCGTCACCCCACGCCTCGAACTCCGTGAGGCCCGTTTTGCCGCCTTCCGCGTGCCTGAACACCGCGCGCAGCTTCGCAGTCGCGAGCGCCGGGAAGCGGACCACGTTCGCCCGGCGCCCGGTCGGCTTATCCGGCGCGCGGGCCGCGCCCGGGACCGCCTTCCACTCTTTGCCGTCCCAGTACTCGAGATCGAACGCGGCCGGCGGAACGATCACCTTCTCGTCATCGAGGAAGTAGAGCTTGGCGGTGTGCAGCGTGCGGGCCGTGCCGAAATCGATAACGACCGAATCGCTCGCGTCGGGCGAGCCCTCACAGGTCCAGCGGTTCGGCGGGTCGCGGTGGTACCAGTAGTTCCCGTCGATCAGCTTCGACGGCGGGGTGCGCGGGTGCGAGTACGAGGCCGTCAGGCGCGGGTAATAGGTGCCGTCGTTGTTCACCGCGAAGTTCACTGGCGCCGCCACCCCCTGCTGCCTCGCAGGCGCGGCGGGCAGTTTCGCGGTGAGCGGCCCGAGCTTTTCGCTCGCCGCAACTTCGTTGCCGTTGGCGAGCAGGCGCAGCCCCTTGCCGCGGTTGTACCGGGTGCCCTCGCGGTCCCAGATGATGCTGACGAGGTGCCCCCTGTACGGCACGTTGTCGAGCGCGAAGTAGGGCCAGTCGGGCGGGGCGAGCGGTTTCACTTCGAGGGTGTCGTCGTCACGGGGGCGCAACCCGACCAACCCGGTGATGACGAGGTCGTTGAACGACGAGTGGAAGTAGTGTTCGCTGTGGTTGTACCCGTCGTGCCCCTCGAACGAGCCTGTGTCCGGGTGGCACGCCTCGGCCAGGTACGGCTTGCCGTTCTTGCGGTGCGACTTCGCGAAGGTCCGGAGCGACTTCACGTAGTCCGCACTGGTGACAACCTTCTGGTCGTACTCCTGCAGGAGGTTCGCCATCGCCTTGAGCGTCTGGCTGGTGGCGTAGGGCCACGACTGCCCGCTCCACCAGCAACACGACTTCTTCAGCAGGAACATCGGGTCGTTGCGCTCGACCGTGGTCGGGCCGAACGGGGCCGCGAACCCGTCCTTGTCCAGCAACTTCTTCCACGCGACCTCGTACCCCCTGCCGGCGTCCGGCATCGAGAACTGCCACGGCACGTAGCCGATCAGCTCGCGGCCGTACTCGCTCCCGGCGTGGCGCCCGGTCTGGTGCGTGAGCGTGAGCGCCTTCACCTTGTGCCCGTCGGCCTCTTCGTCGCGCTGGAACATGTGGAAAAAGAACTGCCGTTTGTCGTCCCAGAGCTTCTTCTGGAGGTTCTCTTTCAGTCCCGCGGCCTTCGCGCGGTACGCGTCGGCGGCGGACTTGTCGCCCGCGAGGTCGGCGACGCGCGCGATGGCGAGCGCGTCGGCCCACATGTAGGCGTTCATCGTCGGCCGGTAGCCCGGGGCGCCGCGGAGAATGTCCTTCGTCTGCCGGCTGTTGATGTTGAACTCCATCCCGTCGTCGTGCCCGTTCTGCCAGAACAGCCCCACGCCAGCCACGAAGTACCGCCGCTCCCACCCCTCGTGGTTCTTCTGCAGGTCGGGCAGCAGGTCTTTGACGAACCCGTCGTCGGGGTGAACGCGGTGCACGGCCCACACCCCGTCCGCGAGCCACGTGCTGTAGTTGCGCGGCTGCGCCCCGGGCGTGCGGAACCAGTAACGCGCGTAATCGCGGGCGACCTTCGGGTCACGGAGCCACCGGGCCTCGTACAGTTGGTGCCCGGCCGGGCACGAGATCGCGCCGTACGCGCCCGACCAGAACGGCCGGTCGATGAACTCGGTGAACGAGTACCCGGAGTTAGGCGATCCGTACGTCAGGTGCTTGGTGAGCAGTTCCCAGCGGTAGTAGTACGTCGTCTGCAGGTCCGCGTCGGGGCACTCGAAGAACGGAACGTGGGCCGCGTACCAGTCCCAGTCTCGGTTGTCCCAGAACGTCTCGCGGTCGAGTAACAGCTGCGGCGCGAGCAGCGGTTCCGCGGCGCGAGCCGGGACGACCAGCAGGCCGAGGATCAGCGCGGGCAGCGCGCAACGGTGAATTCGCATGGTCAATCCTGGAGAGGTTACCAGTCGTCGGAGCGGAACGGCGGGGCCGGCAGGCCGGCCGCGTTGAAGAGGCTCACGGCCGGCGCGTTGGCCCACGCGTAGCGAACAGCAACCGGCTTGAGTACGCCGGCCGCACTCACGACGACGTCGTCCCCGTCGATCCGGGCGTCCGCCGGCACGAACCGCTTGTCCGCGCCCGCGATTGTGAAGCCCTTGAGGTTCCGGCCGGTCTTCGACACCAGCCCGCCAGCTACCTCGCGGAAGCGCACGCGGACATCTTGCCCGTTCACCGCGATCGCGTCGAACGTCGGCCCGTGGGCCGTCACGTGGCGGCCGTACACCTGCTTGAGCGCGACGAGCGCGAGCCGGTCGCCGACCGTCGGCTTGTTCTTCGGGTGAAGCTGGTCGGGGTCGGAGTTGTCTATCGTCACCGCGAGGCCGCACGCGGGCACGGTGCGGGCGACGCGGGCTTGCACCTCACGCATCGCCGCCCAGTCGGTGCCGTCCGGCTTACGGTCCGCGTTGTACGCGGGCAGTTGGACGATCAGGAACGGTAACTCCCGGTCCCAGTTCTTCCGCCAGTCGGCGATCATGGCGGGCAGCAACTTACCGTACGCGGCGTGGTCCCGGGCGTTGTCTTCGCCCTGATACCACAGAACCCCGCGAAAGGCGAACGGGGCCAGCGGGGCAATCATCCCGTTGAACCGCCCGCCGAGGCGGGCGTCCAGCCACTCCGGGGTACCCACGGTGAATGCCGGCGACTTCGGCGGCACCGGCAGGTCCGACGCCTTGTACTTTTCCGCC
>JBJSXS010000399.1:0-12360 GCA_046086545.1 Gemmata sp. | reverse complement strand
TCGCCCGCACCGGGCTGGCGCTGGCGGCCATGAGCCGCCAGCTGACGACGACGGGGCGGCCGACGGCCCGGGCCGTCGGCCCGCTCGACGCCGGCGCCGCGCTCCGCGCGCTGGTCCCGGTGCTCCGGCACCTGGCCGGGCGCCGGATCGAACTGACCACCGACCTGCCGGCCCGCCTGCCGTTCGCGCGGGCCGACGCGGCCGACTTCGACCGCGTCCTGCTCAACCTCGTACTGAACGCGCGCGACGCCAGCCGCCCGGGCGGCAGCATCGCGCTGCGGGCCGACGTCGCGGGCGTCGAACCGGACCGCGCCGGGTGGCCCGCCGACCGGCCCCCGGGCGAGTACCTCGCGGTGACCGTCGCGGACCAGGGGTGCGGGATGACCGAAGAGGTGCGCGCCAGGATGTTCGACCTGTTCTTCACGACCAAGGGCGACCGCGGCACCGGGTTGGGGCTGGCGGCCGTGCGCGACGCCCTCGCCGCCGGCCGCGGCCACATCGAGGTGGAGTCCGAACCCGGCTGGGGCACGTCCGTCCGCGTGTACTGGCCTTTGGAGAAACGCTAACGGGACGACCGAACGGTACTTCGCGGAAGCGTAGTCGAAGTCCGTCCGCGGCCCGGCGTACCCGGGGCGCACGTTGGACACTACCGCCCCGCCCCACGCGTCGCGCGTAAGTGCCGCGACGGCCTGAAGGGTAACTTGCCCGACCTTGTTCGTGGCGTCATACGCGCCCACTGTACTAACGGTCACAACCTGTGCCTCGGACCCGTACCCGACGACGAGTTGATCGCCGGCCTGAATGGTGACCGCTTGCCCATCCGCCATGACGGTCAGCGACGTGTTCGCCGTGCCCGCGGAGCACGCGAACCAGAGACTCCGCGTCGGATCGCTCGCGCGGGCCGTTTGGGTCAGCGAGGTGAAGAACGGGGTCACCTGGGCGTGCGGGTCCGGGTCGTTGGCCGGCGGGCTGGCCTTCAGTGCCATGTTGGACATGTCCACGACGGCCATGTACTTCTGCCGCATGTCGCCCGGGATCTTGTCGTACACCTCCGCGCCCAACTGGTACTGCGTGGGCACCCCGGACGGCCACCCGGTCGCGGCTACCGGCGTCGAGGTCACCTCGAAGTACCCGATGGTGACGTACACCACGAACGAGTGGCTCACGGTGGTCAGCCCGCCTACCGCCTTGCGGAACGGCTCGGTCTGCGTGTGCGCGTGGGTCTGGGCGGTCTGGTACAGCAGCGGCAGTCCCGGGTTGTTCGCGACGCGGCGCAAGAGCGTTTGCTCGGTGTTTCCCGCGTACGGCGCGCCGTAGGCGAACGTGCCGCCGGCGGCCGCCACCGGCGCGCCGAACGGCATGAAGGGCCGGTCCCCGGTGCCATTATCGGCCGTGCTGCTGGTGGGCACCGGCACCCGGTACATGGTCGTGCCGTCGGCGCCGGGCCTGTCCAGTAGCGGGGTGCGGGTGTTCATCCAGTTATCCCACACCGTTTGGTTGACGAAGTTCAGGTCGAACTGGTTACTCGCTTGCGGATCCCAGTAGCCCTGGGCGACGCGGCGGTCCTGAAGCACGTTCGCGTTCACCTTCCCGCCCACGCGCCCGCCGTGGCCGACGTGCGCGGCCGGCGACTTCACGGTCAGGTACTCCAGCCCGCGGGCCAACCCGCTCTCCAGGTTCGACCAACTCGCGTAGGACGCGTTGTAGTTCAGCGATGCCGGGTTACCGCCTGACACCACGAACTCGTTGGTCAGCAAATGCGGCTTGCAGTCGCGCACGAAGAACACGTCGCCCACTGTCTCCAGCGGCCGGTCCGGGTGAATGAGCCAGTCGAACGGCGTGGCCAGAGTGCCGTTGAGCGCGGCCGGCGAAGCGGTCTGAGTTGCCCCTGCCGGTACGGCCCCCGCGTTGTGCTGCCCGAAGGTGTTGAGAGTGCCGTTGCCGACGGACACGCTCTGGTCCACCACCATCGACTGCGGGAACGAGTATGTGGCGTACCCCTTCGCGTTCCGGGCATCCGGCGAGTACGAGTGCCCGGCGTACGGCTGGACCTTCCCCACCGAGAACCGCTCGTTGGTTGGGTCGTACCCGTTCAGGTTGGCCTTCATCATCGCCCGCGGGCTGCGGTTCGCACCCATGTTGCCCATCTTGAGGGTGCTGATCGCGTCGAACGCGGGCACGTAGTCCATCATGTCCACCGTGACCACCGGGTTGCCCACGGCCGCGACCGGCAGGTAGGGGTTGGCGGCCCGGCGCAGGAGGATGATGTGCCTCTTCCATTCGAGACTCGTGAGCGCGGCCTCGTTGTTCGGAAGGGTGAACGTGTAGCCCATCGCCGGGCTGTTGGTGGCCGTGGGCGGCAGCGCGGCCTCCACCACGTTTTGCGGCTGCCACGGGCCGTTGTTCGGGACCGGGTCGGTCGGCGTGAAGTCGTTGCCGCGATTCTTGGTCTGCGGCGCGACCAGGACGATGCCGCTGGCCGGCAGCGCGTTGGCGTTCGGCTGGAACGTGCCGTTGTTCGGGGCCACGGACGTGGGCCGACCCGCGGCCGCCGGGAAGGTGAACACCACGTCCGCCGGGCCGGCGGCCGGGTCGAAGCCGCCGTGGGTGTTCGCCGGGTTGGTGTACAGGTGGTCGTTCTGCACGGCGCCGTTCGCGTCGGCCGAGGTGGCCGGCACCACCGTCTGGCGGAACGCGCGACGGATCTCGATCTGGTACGCCGACAGCGGCACCGACCCGTCCCCCAGCGGGGTGTTCGCGTTCGGCGTCGAACTCGGGTTCAGCAGCTCCAGCCAGAACCGCACGTGCGCGTCGCCGATCACCGGCGGATTCGCGTTCGGCTGGTCGGCCGGGTCGTTGACGATCTCGCTGTACGCCTCGTTGATGACCAGCCGCGGCTTCTCCACGCCGAACACCACGCGGTTGCCCACGTCGGTCGTGCTATTCCAGTCCACTCCGGCCGGGTTGGTCGGGTCCGGGTTCCACACGAACACCGTGCTCACGTCGTCGCTGTCGATGTGGTCCACGATGTTGGCGGCCAGTTGCGCGAGATACCGAAGAGCGTTGTAGTTCTGCACCGTGAACGTCTGGCCGGCGAGCGCGTACGCGACCGGGTCGGGGAGGGTGAGCGTGTACCCGCCGCCCGGCGTGAGCGTGACCTGCCCGGCGGCCCCGAGCGCCACGATGAGCCGGGCGAAGACGTCCTTCGCGAGCGCGCGGCGGTCGGTGTCGGCCTGAAGAGTTGTGGAAGCGTTCACGTTCGCCGCCGACAGCGGCAGACCGGTGTTCACGCGGTAGTCGGCCAGCGGGCGGTTCAGGTTCACCGACCCGAGCGCGGCCTGTGCGTTCACCCAGGCGTTCGCGCCCGCGAAGTCGGTCAGCGGGCCGACCAGTGTGCCCGCGGCGGGATACGGAGCCGCCGCCGCCCCCAGTGCGCCGGGCTTGAGCGCCCCGTTCTGGAGGGTCAGTGCGGTCAGCGGGGTGACGTTGGTGAAGTTCGGGACCAGTGCGGGCCGGTCCAGGCTGCTGTTCTTCGGGCTGAACAGGTTGCGGCGGGCGTGCGCCGGGTCTATCCGGTACTGCGACTGCGCGGTCGCGTTGAACGCGACCGGATACGTCGAGTAGTTCCCGCCCAGCGCGTTCGGCGCGCTGCCCGGCTTGGCGACGTACGCCTGGTTGAACCAGTCCGGGGTGAACGCGTACCGCAGGGTCAGGCGCTTCAGGTCGGAGTGTGGGTAGATCGGGCTGGTGGAACCGGTGCTCGGGTAGGCCTGGTCCACGAACTCGTTCGGGTTGTACCCGGCCGGGTGCCCGGCCGCCGCCGCGTTGTCGTTCTGGAACCCGCCGTAGGCCGGGGTGAGGGACGGATCACCCGATGACGGCAGCCCGCGCAGGCTGTTGCCGCCGGGGAGCGCGAACGCGACCGCCGACCCGGTCCACGCGACCGAAGCCGACCCGTTGATTCCGCCCGGGGACGGGGTGAACGGGTCGAACGCCGCGGTCCGGCTCGCGGTCCGGTTCCTGAGCAGTTGCTGGCGCTCGGGCTCGGCCGTCGCGAGCGTGGGCGCGGTGGAGTACGGCACCAGCCCGTAACCGATGTTCCGCTCCCACGGCCCGTATCCGCCGTGCGAGAAGTGCCCGCCGGCCGCGAGCTGGTTGCCGTGCTCGCTCAGGTCGAACAGGCCGTCGAGCGGCAGGATGAGCGGGGCCACCATCGGCTGCACGATGCGCCCGTCGTCGAGCGTGACCTGCGGCAGCCCGATGTGCATCCACAGGCTGTCGTTCCGCTGCACCCCCACCGGGCCGGGGAGGTTCTGCACGTCGCCGGTGTATGTGCCGTCCGCGTTCGGCGGCACGCGCGGGAACTTCGGGTGCTCGAGTGGGCGCGGGCGCAGAGTGAACAACTTCCCGTTCGCGTTCGTCCAGTTCGGGTTGCCAGGGTGCAGCGCGGACTGCCCGACCGGCTGGTTCGGGTGGCGGAACAGCCAGTCGCGGTGGAACGACTGCACCAGCACCTCGCCGGTCGCCGGGTCGCGCACCCCGAGGAAGAAGCTCTTGAGGTCCGGGTAGGTGTACCCGGCGTGCTTGCCGACGTAGCTCCGCCCGGTCGTGCTGCCGCCGAACGCGGGCACGCCGCCGGTCGTCACGGCGCGGCGCCCGGTCCACTCGGGGTCCAACAGGTACGGGCTGCCACCGATCACCATCAGCGTGTGGTTCACCTGAAGGGCGCGGTCGCCGAACGGGTCGGTGGTGTCGTGGAACGTGCCGACGCCGGCCCACGGGACCGTGTTCCCGGGCCACGCCCCGGCGTTGGTGGCGTAGTCGTGCCGGCTGCCGTACATGGACCGGGCGATGCTGTGCCCGCGCATGGCGTTCAGCAGCGACACCCCGCCGTCGACCGCGCTGTAGTCGTCGGGCACGTCGTAGATGAGGGTGCCCAGGAACCGTTTGATCGTGTCGGTCGGGTCCGGGACCAGCCGGCCGGACCGCGACGCGGCCTCCTGGTACGCCTGCGCGTTCGCCTTCTCCTTGGCCGCGTACATCATGAACGCCAGCCCCAGCACCATCAGGATGGTGATGATGGAAAAGCAGGTGAGCAGGACCGCGCCGCCGCGGCGCGGGGCCCGGCGCCACCGGGGGAGCGAGTGCGAGAGCGGCCGGAACATGACGTGTTCTCCGGATGCGTGTGCGAGTCAGGACGGGACGGCCGAGGGCCGGTCACAGGTCCACAGCGAGTGTCGACTGGCGCGAGCTTTTCGACTTCGGGTTCCAGCACCGCAGGCGGATCGACACCCCCGTGATGCGGACCGGCTTCAGCGCGCCGTTGGGGTTGGCCGAGGTCGCGAGGTTGCTGCTGGTCGCTGTCACCGTGTCCCACCCCGCCGCCTGGCTGAACGTGTCGTACCTGCCGTTGAACGGCAGCGTGTCGTAAGGGTAGTCGGTGTTCGCGGTTCCGGTGGCAGCCACGAACGGCCGGGGCCAGTTGATGCCGGGCGCCGCGGTGCCCGTGAACTTGACCTCGAACGAGGTGACGTTGGACAGCAGCACGTCCTCGCCGTACCGCAGCCCGGTCACGGGGATGGCCGCGCGGACCAACCGGTTGCCGGCAAACGTCAGGTCGTTCAGGTTAAACACGGCGAACTTGTTCCCGCTGTAGGTCGCGGCCATCACCTCGGGCGGGTCGGCTGGGGCCGCGCCGCAGGAGTTCAGGATGGTCTGGTACGCGGGCTTGTCGTCACCGTTGAACGCGCACAGGCGCTGCCGGCGGATCAGCTTGTACTTGTTGATCCCGTTCGGGGTCGTGCCGTTGGGCACCAGGAAGTACGCGACCTCGGCGGCCCGGCCCACGATCGGGTACGCGGCGCTGTTCAACGGGTTCTGGTACGGCACGTCGGCGGCGAGCGTGTCCTCCGGCGCGCCGCCCGGCACGATGATGGTGAACTGCAGGGCGTGGTTGCCCGACCGCGAGGAGTAGAAGGTGTCGCTGTCCGCACCCTCGTCGAAGTTGAACACGTTGTCGATCGGGGTGCTCTCGGCGGAGAAGTACCCGCTTTTGGGCGGCGTGTAGCCGGTCAGCTTGCCGCCGCTGACCCGCAGGTAGTCGAGGCGCTGGTCGCTGAGCCGCTGACCCAGGTTCGGCTTGCCGTCCTCGTCCAGGAAGTGCCGGTACTGGAGGTCCCGGCGCAGCACCGCGAGCGCGGCCCGCTCCTGTGTCACGAAGTCGCCCTGCACCTTTGCGGCGCGGAACGTCTCGGCCGCGATGGACGACGCGACCGTGAGGATGGTCATCATCATCAGCACGACGGTCAGGGTGACCATCAGCTCGACCAGCGTGAACCCGCGGCGCGCCGGTGCGGGGCGCGGGACGGCGGGGCGGTGCGGCGCGGAGCAGGTCATGTGTCGCCCTCCCCCGGCGCCGACAGGCGACCGGGACGCGTTAAGTTTGATGAGGTTCGCTGCCGGCCGCGCGGCTCACTGCGCGGGGGCGGAACTGCCCGTCAGCATCGGGCGCTCGAACACCTCGGCCACCCCGGCCATCACCACCGCTTGCCCGTTGTAAGCGTTGGGCAGCCCGTCCACCCGCTTGATCGGGGTGTGCAGTTCCACGTCGTAGACGTTGGGGTTGGTCGGGCTCTCCGTCGCACTGACCACCCGGTAGAAGTTGGCGTGGCGGATCTTCAGGGCCGCGTTCGTGGGGCCCGCGTCCATGATCCAGCTCCCCTTCTTGATGTCGGCGCGGGTCGAGAGCTGAATCTGCGTCGTGCCGGGGAGCCACGTCGAGGTGAACACCGCCTCGGACCCGGTCGGGTAGAACTGGAACTTGCGGTTCAGGAACACCACGATCTTGAGCGTCGCGTTGAACGGGTCGCTGTTGTTGGGCCGCTGGATCACCGCGAGCGAGTTGTACCGGAGCTCGCGCATGTCGATGCCGGGCTTGGGCTGCGAGTCCTCGTCCCAGGAGAGCCCGTCGGCCTGACTGAACAGCCGGAGGGCCACCCGGGCCGGGTCGCCGGTGGTGGTGACCAGCTTCATGCTCCGGCGCGGCACCCGGGTGTTGCCCCGATCGCCCACCCAGTTGGAACTGGCGACGGTGGACCGGAACGTGCCCATCGGGTCGAGGAACACCGGGTAGCTCGGCTCGTTTTTTCGCGGCAGCAGGGACGGGAGCGCGCCGCCGGGGGCGTCCAGCGCGTCCCAGAACGGCTCGCCGTTGCCGTTCAACTCGACCACCTTCTCCTTCCAGTACCCGCGGACCAGGGCGTCGGTGGCGTGCGCGTGCGAGGTGGCCCGGTCGGCCACCAGCACGTCCTGCATCTGGCGGGCGCCGAACGGGAACATGGCCATCACGCCGGACAGCCCGATGGACACCACGAACACGGTGACCAGCACCTCGGTCATCGTCATCCCGGCGCGGCGGCGGGTCATGGCAGTTGCCTCGTTCGTGACTGGTGAGCGGTGTCGGCGCCTCGGTCCCGGAAGAATCATTCGCGGCCCGGTCGCGGGCGCCAAAAAATTGTGGCCCTCGGAACCTAGTTCAAATCCTGACGGGCGAGCGTGAACGGGTCCTGGCCCGAACCCGAATACATCCCGGTGGCGTTGTCCGGCCACGTCACCGGGGCGTAGCCGATGGCCCCGCTGGAGCGGATCGTCACGAGGTGGGTCTCACCCGCCCTGCGGAACGCATCGATCAGCTGCGCCCCCGGCGGGACGCGGAAGTTCGCACCCTTGGTGTAGTCGCGTACGAGAAGGAACAGTTGCCCGGTCGGCGCGTTCACCAGCTTGCCGTCCGGCCCGAAGATCACCTCGAAGTCGTTCGTGGTGTTCGGCGCCGGCCCGATGCTGCCCACCGGGAACTCGGGGCTCGTACTCGTCGGCCTCTGGGGCGCGTTCAGGTCCACGCAGACGTTCTTGGTCAGCAACACGGTCGGCTCGCCCACCAGCGGGGTCGCCGTCAGGTAGACCGCGAAGTGGTACAGGAGCACGTCGGTGCCGGCACCCATCGTCGCGTCCGGGAACGTTCCGAGGGCCACCTGCACCGTATACAGGCCGCTGGCGTTCGGCCCCGTCGGAATCGGATCGAACGCATCAGCCGTGGGCGGATTCGGAGCAGGCGGTGCGCCGCCGATCTGGTGCCACGTCCCGAATGTCGGTAGTACGAGCGTGCAGCCGCGCGTAATTTGCGGCGCCTGATCGACGCTCAGATTCTCGATCACGCAGATGCGGCGAGTAATTGTGCCGTCCGCCGCGGTGGTGTACCTAAACCGCACCCGGGGTTCGGTGTCCGGGTTGTTCGTGGTCAGCGGCGTGCGACTCGGGATCAGCGGCGGCGGCAGTTCAACGTACTGCAGCTCGGTCACCCACCGCACGTCGGTCTTGGCCGGGTTGGTGGGGTCGGAGCCGACGAGGAACCGCACCCCGCACGGGCGCTTGTTGCGGGCCGCCATCGCCTGGGCCAGCTTGCACGTGGAGCCGACGTCGGTGGCGGTGTTGCGCACCCGGTCCTGGTCGCGCGCGCCGGGGTACATCACGATCACCAGCCCGGCCAGGAGCAGGATGATCGAGATGGACACCAGGAGTTCGACCAGCCCGAGCCCGGCCCGCGCGGAACGGCGTGTCATGGCTATTTCCCCTGGTTCCCTTCGCGGTCGAGGCGGAAACCGACTCGGTCATCGACGCCGAAGCTGTTGTTCGTCTTGTTCTTGCCAAAGCTGACCACCGACGGCACCCGATTGTTGCCCTTAAACGCCAAGGCGCTTCGCAGGTTCGTGATTTCGGTCTGCTTGGTGGTGTTGCCCGGCGCACTCCAAGTAAGCACCTTGTTCACAGGGTCGAGCGGATCCTTGCTCTTTGCGCTTGCGGGCGTGTACGGCGGCGCATCAAGCTCACCGCCCGGCGTTTGCGCCCACCGGTAGTACTGCACCGGCGTGCCATACGGATCCTTGAACACCCGAAACCCATTGACCACCGACTCCGTCGCCTTCACTTCGCTGTTGCCCAACCCGACGCTCCGCTCCATGAGCACCAGGTACAGTAGCGCGGCGGCCTGTACGTCTGGCGGAGGGTTGCCGGTACACGATTTGAACGCCGCCTTTGCCGGATACGTTTGCGGCCCCACGGTCACACCAGCCGTTGCCTCGGCGAACGTATCGGGAAAGTTGACGCGGAGTGTGGCCGCGGTGTGCAGCGCCCGCGCACGGTCCATGTCGTTGTCCGCGTAGGCGATTACCGCGTCCGGCACGGCCTTGTCCTTGTTGCAGTCGCGCACCACCGTGTCGTACTGGAGGCGCAGGGCGATCTGCAACTGCTTCAGTTGGTCGTCGGCGGCGCGGTCGGCGGCCGTCTGGCGGAACCGCATCACGGCCCCGACGCTGACGCCCAGAAGCACCACGACGATGCTGATGACCACCAGCAACTCGATGAGCGTGAACCCGGCGCGGCGCGCGTGGGCAAGTTCGTTGAGGCGCATGGGGGTGTCTCCGTTACTGGGGGCCGGCCGCGTGCTCGGAGGGCGAGAAGTTGCTCACGTCGTCCCGCCCGGTCGCGCCGACGGCGCTGGCGCCGCCGGACCAGTCCCCGCCGGGCCCGAACTGCTTGTTGATCCCGGCCGAAATGATCTGCATGCTCTTCGGGTTCTCGAACTTGGTGCCCCGCCTGTACGCGTTCACGCCGTTGGCCGGAAGACAGCTGGAGTAGCTCCCCTGCCTGTTGGGCAGGAACACGGTGTACGGGGTGTCGTAAGAGTCCACGAACCGGAGGCCGGTGCTGTTGAGCCACCTCTTGGGCACGCCCTTGATGAACACCTTTCGCTGCTCGTCCGGCAGCGACTTGGGGGCGAACGGCTGCTGCGGGTTGTTCGAGAACCCCTCGTAGTCGGTGACCGTGCCGCCGGTCAGGAAGAACACGGCCACCTCGTTGTCGTCCTGCAGGTCCACGTCCGCGACCGCCCCGGTGTTGCCGAGGTTGATCTGTGAGAACATCTGCGTCAGGTAGGTCGTCTCGTACGTGAAACCGGTCGCCGGGTAGGACTTGCGGATGCGGAACACCCCCCCCCCTGGACTTGGAGGCACAGTCGTCCTGACGGTCGGCAGGTAGCCGACGCGCCCCATCGACTCCTGGGACACGCACTGGTTGTACGCGTTCTCGATCTGCTTCATCCGGTCCACGTTCTCGGTCCGCACGGCCGCGCCGCGCACCCGCATCGCGCCGGCCACCGTCAGGCTCATCAGGATGACGATGATGCCGATGACGACCAGCAACTCGATCAGCGTGAACGCGTCACGCCGGCGCCCGCCCCGCCGCTGCCGCAACATGACCAATCTCCCCGATGGGGAAGGCTGAAGGCCGAAGGCTGAAGGCCGAATCGAGACGGAAAGCACCGGCCCGCGCCCTGTGCCTGATTCACCCTTCACCCTCCACCCCTCACCCCTCCGGTTTTACTTGGACAGGCCTTCCAGCAGCTTGATGAGCGGCAGGAACAGCGAGATCACAATGGCCCCGATGGTGAAGCCCAGGAACACGATCATGATGGGTTCGAGCAGCGAGATCAGCGATTTGACCAGCGTGTCCACCTGCTCGTCGTAGAAGTCGGAGATCTTGTACAGCATGGTGTCCAGGTCGCCGGTCTCCTCGCCCACCTCCACCATGTTCACCACCATGGCGTCCACCAACCGGGCCTCGCGGAGCGGCTCGGCGATGTTATCGCCCTCGCGGATGGACTCGAACACCCGCTGAAACATCCGCTCGAACACCGCGTTGTTCGCGGTCTCCTTCACGATGCTGATGGCCTCCAGAATCGGGACGCCCGAGCTGATGAGGGTGCCCAGGGTGCGCATGGTGCGGGCCACGATGGTCTTCTCGGCCAGCTGCCCGATGACGGGTATCCAGAGGACGGCCCGGTCCAGGGCGAAGTTGCCGGCCCTCGAGAGCCTGATCAACTTGAGCAAGAAGTAGATCGAGATCGGGAACAGCGGGATCGTCCACCAGAACTCGCTCATCCAGTTCGAGATGCGGATGAGCGTCAGGGTGGCCCACGGCAGGGTCATCCCGAACTCGTCGAAGATCTTCTTAAACTTCGGGATGATCGCCACCATGATGAACGTCAGGATGGAGACCGCGACGAAGATCACGACGGACGGGTAGATCATCGCGCCGATGATCTTGGCCTTGAGGCTGGCGGCCTTCTCGAGAAACTCGGCGAGGCGCTGGAGGATGACTTCCAGCGCGCCGCCGGCCTCGCCGGCCCGGACCATGTTAACGTACAGCTTGCTGAACGCCTTGGGGTGCTTGGACAGCGCCTCCGACAGCGCCTGCCCGGACTCGACGTCCTCGACCACGTCGATGAGCGCGTTCTTGAGGGCCCCGGGCACCATCTGCCGCTCCAGGATGCGGAGCGACCGGAGCACCGGCAGGCCGGCGTCCTGAAGGGTGGAGAACTGCCGGGTGAAGGTGACGAGGTTCTTCGACTTGACGCCGCCGATGACGAACGTCTTGCGGCTCTTGCCGGTCTTCTTCGGGCCGCCCTTCTTGCCCTTGCCGCCCTTGCCGGCGGCCATCGCGGTCAGCTTGGTGACGAAGTACCCCTTCGCCTTGACCTTCTGAGTCGCCTCCTCCTCGTTGGCGGCCTCGATGGAGTCCTTGACCTCGGCCCCGGACGTGTCCAGCGCCTCGTACTTGAAAGTCGGCATGGTGTAACCCTTACCCTGTGACCCGTGGGTGCGGCGGCGCGGGCCGAGCCCCGTCGCCCTTGCCGGGCTTAACGTCTGCGGAGCGTTCACATTCCAACCGAGGCGCGGGCGCCGGGGAGCGAGCGCCCCGGTGACCCATCATTCGCGAGCCGACAGCCGGCGCCAAATCGGCGCCGGGGGAAACGTCCAGGCGCCCGGCCGGGCGGCCGATCAGTTGTCGTCCTCGTTCACCGTCTCGCGGACGACCTCGTCCAGCGTGGTGTGCCCGGCGAACAGCGCCCGCAGGCCGGCGTCGCGCAGGCTGTGCGTCCCCTGCTTGCGGGTGTAGTTGCGGATCGCGTCCGTGCTGGCCCCGCGGCTCACCATGTCGCGCAGGTCGTCGTTCATGACCAGCAGCTCGTACAGCCCGGTGCGGCCCTTGAAGCCCAGGTTGTTGCACTTGTCGCACCCTTCGCCGTAGTAGAAGGGCCGGCCCTTCACCTGCTCCTTGGTGAGGTTGATCTCCATCATCTGCTCGGGGGTCGGGTCGTAGGACTTCTTGCACACCTGGCACACCTTGCGCACCAGCCGCTGGGCCTCGATCGCCTCGACGGTCGCGGTGATGAGGAACGGCTCCACCCCCATGTCCCGCAACCGGGTGATGGAACTCGGGGCGTCGTTGGTGTGCAGCGTGCTG
>JBJSXS010000398.1:0-16664 GCA_046086545.1 Gemmata sp. | reverse complement strand
GGTCATGGTGATCGACCCGGCCAAGCACACCCTGACGGTGGTGAACGCCGGGCACATCAGCCCCAAGCTGTACCGCGGGGCCACCGACACGCTGGTGGACGCGGTGTCCCTGGACGACACCGGGCTGCCCATCGGGGCGATGCCCGGCTACCCGTTCGCCCAGGTCACGCTGTCGCTGGCCGTGGGCGACGCGGTGGCCGTGTACACGGACGGGGTGACCGACGCGATGAACGCGGCCGAGGAGATGTTCGGGCAGGACGCGGTGGACCGGTGCCTGGCCCCGCCCGACCCGGAGGTGGGCGACACCCAGCGGCCCTGCACCCTGGGCGAGCGGCTGGTGAGCGCGGTCCGGCGGCACGCCAACGGGCGCCCGCAGAACGACGACATCGCGGTCGTCACCTTCGGCCGGCTCGAGCCGGGCACCGGCCCGCACACCAGCGCCAACCGGCTGGCGGCCGCGGCCCACAAGGCGGTGCCGGGCAGCGCGTGAGCGCGCGGCGGCCCCGCCCCCGTTGCCCGCCCACCCGAATCGGGGCCAACCGCGACAGGCGCGCAGCGTTACGGAGACCGCGACATGTCCGGACCGGCCACCCTACCCGACACCGAAGTCGAAACCGAACAGCGCACCAAGCGGCAGCCGCCGTATCATGTGGTGCTCCTCAACGACGACGACCACACCTACGAGTACGTGATCGAGATGCTCAAGGCCCTGTTCGGGCACTCGCTCGAAAAGGGCTACCAGCTCGCCAAGATCGTGGACACGAAGGGCCGCGTTGTCGTCTGCACCACCAGCCTGGAGCGGGCCGAGCTGAAGCGCGACCAGATCCACGCCTACGGGCCGGACCCGCGCATCGCGCGGTGCAAGGGGTCCATGAGCGCTGAGCTGGAAGCGGCGGAGTAGCGGCCGAACGAAACGTGCCGCAGGAACGGTGAACCAATTACTTCTTCTCTTCCTTCAAGACCTTCACCGACTTGATGACCACGTCCTTGGTGGGGACGTTTTCGTGCCCCTTGACGGTGTCGGTCTCGACGGCCTTGATCTTTTCGACCACGTCCATGCCGTCGACCACGCGGCCGAACACGCAGTACCCGACCATGTCGCGGGCCTTCGCCTTGTCCAGGAACGTGTTGTCCTTCACGTTGATGTAGAACTGAGCGGTGGCGCTGTTCGGCTCGTTGGTGCGGGCCATCGCCAGGGTGCCCTTCAGGTTCGAGAGCCCGTTGCTCGACTCGTTCTTGATCGGGTCGCGGGTCTTCTTCTCCTTCATGCCCGGCTCGAACCCGCCGCCCTGAACCATGAAGTCGCTGATCACGCGGTGGAAGATGGTGCCGTCGTAGTGCTTGTCCTCGACGTACTGGAGGAAGTTCTTGACGGTGGCCGGGGCCTTGTCCTCGAACAGTTCGACCTTGATGCTGCCGTGGTTGGTCTCGACAACGACCACCGGGTTCGCGGCCCGGGCGCCGCCCGCGGCCACGGCCAGAACCGCGAAGCACAGCACGGCCACCTTGACTGAGAGCATTCGTTGAGCCTCCTCAGAATGAGTGCGGCGCCCGACCCATTGCCGCGCACCGCCCTGTCCGTCTCGGCGGTCATTGTACGCGAGTGCGGGCGCGGACACACCGTTTCGTTACATCGTTGCGAAACGCGGGCGCAGCGAGTACCGTTCTGCTACTCACGGAGACTCTCCATGCGAAAGCTCATCGCGGTCGGCCTGTTCGCGAGCGTCGTCGCGCTCGGTGCGGTGTCCGAACCCGCGCTCACCGTCGCCCAGGACAAGAAGAAGACCCAACCGAAGGCCGACCCGAAGACGTTCATCCCCGACGAGGGGACCAAGAGGGTCATCGCCGAGCGGACGGAGGAGCTCCGCAAAGCGGTGGCGGCACTGAAAGCCAAGACGATCGCGGACGACGTGTTGATCGAGGTCGAAATCTACCTGAAGGCAGCCGTGAACATCGTCCGGTTCGAGGAGTGGCTCGCGGCCGCGAGCGTGAAGTGGACGCTGGCCACGCTGGACCAGGGCCTGGCCCGCGCGAAGCAGGCCGATGGCGGAACAGCCGTCTGGCGCGACGCCCCGGGCAAGTGGGTGGTGCGCGCCTACCGCTCGCAGGTGGACGGCTCGATCCAGCCCTACGCGGTGCTGCTCCCCGCGGACTACGGCAAAGACCCGACGAAGAGGTGGCGCCTCGACATCGTGCTGCACGGCCGCGACGGCTCGCTCACCGAGGCGAAGTTCATCGCGTCTCACCAGGGTACCGCTCCGAAGGATTTGGGGCACGTGCAACTGGAGGTGTACGGGCGCGGCAACAACGCCTACCGCTGGGCCGGTGAAACCGACGTGTGGGAAGCCCAGCAGGCCTTCGCCGGGGCGCTCGGAATGAAAGGGACGACCCACGCCTTCTCGGGGAAAGAGCCGCTGGACGCGGGACGCGTCGTGCTGCGCGGGTTCTCGATGGGCGGGGCCGGAACGTGGCACATCGGCCTGCACCACCCGTCCCGCTTCAACGTGATCGGCCCCGGTGCCGGCTTCACCACCACTCACGGCTACATCGCGAACTTGACGAAAGAACTCCCCGACTACCAGGAGAAATGTCTGCGCATTTACGATGCGCAGCTCTACGCGGAGAACGCGTTCAACGTGCCCGTGGTCGCGTACAGCGGCGAGAAGGACGCGCAGAAGAAGGCCGCAGACAACATCGAGAACGCGCTGAAGGGGTTCAAGGAGAAGTTGCGCTTCACCCACCTCATCGCCCCGGGCCTCGAACACCAAATGCCGAAGGAGTGGCAGGAGAAGGCAGAAACCGAGTACCGCAAGTACGCGGACCCGGTTCGGGCCAACGACCCCGAGCGCATCCGATTCGTGACCCACACCCCGCGATACGGGACGTGTGATTGGGTCCGGATCGATGAACTGGAGACGCTGTACGAAAAGGCCACGGTCGACGCGACCCGAAAGGGGCGAGCGTTCGAGGCGACGACGTCGAACGTCCGCCGGCTGGTACTGCACCGCCAGGGCGACGCGGCCGAAGAACACACATTCACGATCGACGGGCAGAAGGTGCCCGACCCCAAAGTCTACGACGCCCTCTTCGAGAAAGTCGGCGGCAAGTGGGTCGACGGCCGCGACCCGGCCGTGACGGCCCGCCGTGACAAGGAGCTGCGCAAGCGAAGCCGGTTGCAGGGTCCGATCGATGACGCCTTCATGGAACAGTTCGTCGTGATCGGCCCGGCCGGCAGCACCGGCTACCCCGCCGCGGCGCTGAAACAGTTCGCGGGTGTCTGGGACCGGTACTTCCGCGGCACGTTACCGACCGCCAAGCCCGAGGGCGTCCGGCCCGACCTGCCAGGCAACCTCGTGCTGTTCGGCACCCCTGAGACGAACCCGCTCATCGCGAAGGTGCTGCCGAAGTTGCCGATCACCTGGACGAAGGACGAACTCGTCGTCAACGGCGTCAACTACGACCCGAAGACGCACGTGCCCGTGCTGATCTACCCGAGCCCACTCACCCCGAACCGCTACGTCGTCCTCAACGGCGGGCACACGTTCAAGGAGGCGGACCTGAAGGGCACGAACGCGCTGCTGTACCCGCGGCTCGGCGACTGGGCCGTCATCAAGCCGACGCCCGCCGACAAGGACCCGGCCGCGTATGAGGTGGTGGCCGCCGGGCTGTTCGATGAGAGCTGGCAGTTCCCCAAGAAGAAGTAACGTCCCCTGAACCCCTCGCAGTATCGCTGCGAGGGGTTCGCATATTTCGGAGCACCGAATGATTGCGTTGTTGCTCGCGCTGTTTGTCGTGCCCGGCGCCGAAGAGAAGTCGTTCGTCGTGCCCGGCTCCAAGCTCGAAAAGCTGTGGGGAGAAGGCGAGTTCACCGAGGGGCCGACCGAAGGGCCGGACGGGTGCGTGTACTTCTCGGACATCGGCAACCGCGTGATGAAGTTCGACCCCAAGACCGGCAAGACGACGACGTTCCGCGACCCCGGCGGGCGCACGAACGGGCTGAAGTTCGACGCGAAGGGGCGGCTCGTCGCCTGCGAGGGCGCGAACACCGGGGGCGGGCGCCGCATCTCGATCACCGAGAGCGACGGCGCCGTGAAGGCGCTGGCCGACAAGTTCGAGGGGAAGAGGTTCAACTCGCCCAACGACCTCACGCTCGACAGCAAGGGCCGCATCTACTTCAGCGACCCGCGGTACGTCGGCGACGAGAAGCGCGAACTGGACCACGAGTCGGTGTACCGCATCGACGCCGACGGCGCCGTGACGCGCGTCATCAAGGACGTGATGAAGCCGAACGGCCTCGTGATTTCGCCCGACGGCAAGACGCTGTACGTGTCCGACCACGCGAGCGACCCGAAGGGCAGCCGCGCGCTCGTCGCGTACCCGCTGAGGGAGGACGGCTCTGCCGGCGAACGCAAGGTGCTGCACGACTTCGGCAAGGAGCGCGGCATCGACGGCATGACCGTGAGCGCCGATGCACCGTCGTCGCCACCGCGGGCAAGGGCAAGGCCGCCGGCGTCTACTTCTTCAGCGCGGAGGGCAAGCAGCTCGCGTTCCTGCCCACGCCGGAGGACCCGAACAACTGCTGCTTCGCGGGGAGGGACAAGAGCACGCTGTACGTAACGGCGGGCAGGAGCCTGTACCGCATCGACCTCGCGCTGAAGGGGAAGTAGGGTCAGCCCGCGAAGAAGTTTTTCGCCATCTCGACGATGCCGCGCACCATCGCCCCGGTGCCGCCGGCGTCGAGGGCGGGCGTCTCGCCGTCGGCCCACGCGGGTCCGGCGATGTCGAGGTGGGCCCACTTCGCGTTGCCCACGAACTGCTCCAAGAACTTGCCGCCCGCGATGGCACCGGCGTACCGCCCGCCGCCGGTGTTGCGCATGTCGGCGACCTTGCTCCTGATGAGCGCGTCGTAGCTCGAATCCATCGGCAGTTTCCACGCGCGCTCGCCGGCCCGCCCGACGGCGCCGAGAATCTGGTCGCCCCAGCGGTCGTTGTTGGTCATGAGGCCCGCGGTCTCGGTGCCGAGGGCGATCAGGCACGCGCCCGTGAGGGTGGCGAAGTCCACCAGGAACTTCGTCTGCTCCGCGGCGTAGCACAGCGCGTCCGCGAGGATCAGGCGCCCCTCGGCGTCGGTGTTCAGCACCTCGATGGTCTTGCCGTTGCGCGCGGTGAGCACGTCACCGAGTTTCAGCGCGGTGCCGCTGGGCATGTTCTCCACGAGGGCCAGCACGCCCAACACGTTTACGGGCAACTTCAGCTCCGCGACCGCCTGCACGCCCGCCAGAACCGCGGCGGCCCCGGCCATGTCGCACTTCATGTCCGCCATGCCGTCGGTGGGCTTGAGCGACAGCCCGCCGCTGTCGAACGTGACGCCCTTCCCGACCAGTCCCAGAATCGGCGCGTCGGGCGAGCCGTTGTAGCGCAGAATAGCGAGGCGGGCCGGGCGCGCGGACCCTTGCGCGACGCCCAGCAGTGCCCCCATGCGCTCGGCCGCGAGGCGGCTCTCGTCCCACACCTCGACGTCGAACCCGGTCGCGCGGCCGGCGGTCACCGCCGCGACCGCGAACGTCTCGGGGTACAGCTCGCGCGGCGGCGCGTTGACCAGCTCGCGGGCCAGCCACAGCGCCCGCGCCTCGGCCCGCACGCGCCCCAACTCGGCCCCGCTTCCGCCGACGAGAACGACCCGCTCGGGCGCGAACCGCGTGGGGGTCCTTTTGCGCACGCCCGGCCCCTGGCACCCCTGCGCGATTCCGACACCGACGGCGAGCGTGAACTCGGGCGCGGGCACCGCGAACGCGACCGTGCCGACCTTCTTGCCGGTAATGTGGCGCGTTGCCGCGGCCGCCGCGTCGTGAACGGTGCTGCGCTTCGCGTCCGCGCGGGTCCCGAGGCCCACGAAGAGCAGGCGCTTCGCCGCGGCGCCCGCGGGGTTCAGCACCGGGGCCAGTTCCAGCGCGTTCGCGCTGAAGTCGCCGCCGTCCCGCAGCCGCGCGAGGAGTTCGGGCGCCGGGCCGCTGTACGGCTTGTCCTGCCACACGCCGACCGCGAGCCAGTCGGCCTGCGCGCTCGCGGGCGCGTCGGCGGTAACGTCGAACTGCGTGCTGGGGAGGTTGAGCATGAGGATGATTGTAGGAACGCGCGCCGTCACTTCTTGGGAACCGGCTCGAACTGCTTGAGCGCCTCCTCGACTGCGGCGACCAGCTTGGGGTCGGCCCGCCGCACGGCGGCGGCGAACCGTTTGGCGTCCTCGTTGGGGCAGCTGAGCGCGTACCGCACGATGCCGCGCCTCACGACGGGCGCGGCGTGCGTCGGCTTCTCGAACTGCGCGAACACCTCGGCGCTGAGGTCCCAGTACGCCCAGCGGCGGAGGTCTTCGACCGCCTGGTCCGCGAAGTCGCCGTCGGGCAGCAGCGCGGCACAGCACTTCAGCACCTCCGGTTTGCACGCGTCGCCGCGCGTGGCCTGGAAGAAGCGCACCGTCATGAGGGTCGAGAAGCGCACCGCGTACGTCTGCCGCGTGTCCGCGAGGACGGCCGCGGCGAGCGCCCAGCCGCTCTTGGCGTCGAGCAGCACGTACCCCGCGAGCAGTCCGCCGTAGGAGTCCTTCGCGCGCTCGCCGAGGGGCGATCGCGTCAGCAGTTGCGCGAGGAACGCGGCGTCCGTCGCCCCGCCGCTCACGCCGAGCAGGTACGCGAACACGCCCAGGCGCTCCGCGGGCGTGCCCTCGTCGGCGATGAGCCGTCTGAGCGTGGCGGGGGCGAAGTGTGCGGCCGCCTTCGCGATGTCCGCGTCGCCCGCGCGGGCGAACTCCACGAACGCGTCGGCCGCGACCACCGCGTCCTTGGAGGCGAGGTGCGAGAAGTAGTACGCGAGCCGCGCCTGCGAATCGTCGGGCAATTTGGCGGCGCCCTTCAGGTACTCAACGACGGCCGCGGTCGCGGGCACGCCCGCGGTGTACGTGAGCTTCCCGTCGTTGGCGCCGCAGAACGCCAGGTACTCCGGCGGCGTGTCGCCGATCACCGGCAGGTACGCGCGGATCACCAGCACGGTCCGGTCGCCGCGCGCCGGGTCATCCTTGAGAGCCGCGCCGACGTGCAGGTCGGTGAACCCCTCGTCGGTCTTCGGGTCGATCCGCGGGTTCGCGAGCTTCCCGTGCAGCACCGCTTTCGCCTGCGCGTACTGCATCCGCAGCGTGAGCCGCGCGCGGACGTTGTCGCCGCAGAAAGTGCAGGCGCGGGCGGGCGGCGCCAGCAGGGCGAGGGCGGCGAGGGCGGCGGCGAGGCGGAGCATGTCGGTGTACCCCCTGAACGTCGCCGGTAGTGATACACCGAAGCGAGCGAACGGGGAAAGGCGAGGTTGGAGATGTGCGACCGGCCGGCGCGGGTGACGCGCCGGCCGGTCGGCAGTCACGAACCGTCGAATCGGCCCGCTATTTCTTCGGCGGTTCGGGCGGCTTCGGGATCACCTTCTGCTCGTCCCTCAGCAGCTCCTCGACCAGTTTCACGCGCTCGGGGTTCTCCTTGCGGACCCTCTCGACGTGGGCGGCGGCGGGGGCGTTCTTCGGATCGGCCCAGCTCGCGGCCAGCGCGAACTTCAGGATCGCCCGGTTGTTGATCGGCAGCGTGTTGTGCGACTCCTTGTCCGCGTACCTCAGCACGGCGCCGGTCATCTCCCACGCCTTCCACTTGCGCAGGTCGTCGATGGGCATGTCCGCGAGGTCCGCGTGTGCCAGGAGCGCGGTCATGCCGTCGAGCACCTCCTTCTTGGTCAGCACGTCCGGCCGGTACTCCCAGAAGAAGCGCAGCGCCTTCAGCCCGCTGTGCTTCACCAGGAACTCCTTCTCCGGGTCGGCCACGAGCCTCGTCAGGTACTCCAGGCCGGCCTTCTTGTCGAGCAGCACGTAGCCCATGAGCATCCCGTCGAGGCCGCTGCTGAACTTGCTGTCGGGGGCGCTCAGGAGCTTGCCCATCTCCGCCGCGAGCCGCGCCTGATCCTTCGGCGCGTGCCCGAGCAGCAAGCCGTACAGCCCGAAGCGCGACGCGCGCGTGTTCGGGTCTTTGAGCCACTTGAGGACGGTGTCAGTCGGCAGCTTGGGCGCCAGGTCCTGCACCTCCTTGTACTCCGCCACCGCGAACTCGTTGTACGCGTCGGCGCTGATCTCGATCTCGTTCGATTCGAGGTAGTCGAAGAAGTACCGCAGGCGCGCGGTCGCGTCCTTGCCCTTCACCTCCAGCGCGCCCTTGACGTACTCGGGCAGCTTGCTGTCGTTGCCCACCACGACGCCGCGGTACGGGTCCACGTCGCCGTTGACGACGTTGAAGAACACCATGTACTTGTACGGCTTCGGGTCCGGCGGCACGAACCGCGGGATGGTGAACCGCTTCTTGTCCTTTACGAGCGCGTGGGACTTCACCACCGCCTCGATGTTCATGTCGGTGGTGCCCTTCGTGGAACCGGGGTCCTTGGGGTCCGGTTTCGCGTTGGCCAGCGTGCCGTACAGGATGAAGTCCGCCTGCGCGACCTCGTTCGTGAGCGTCTGACCCGAGGGCGGGCCGCACCCGGGGCACGCGTCCGCAGGCGGGGTAAACGACAGGCCCGCGACCACCGCGAGCGCGGTCGGGATGAGGCAGCGAAGGAACATGGAGGCTTCTCCGTGTGGGCACGGCACTTGGCATCATTATTTCGATTCGGCCGCCCGCGCCAAAGGTGCAAACCCGCACGGAACGCGGAATATCACGACGTTAAACCGGCTTCCAGCTCCGCGAGCCGCTGCTCGACGAGCCTCAGTGCGGGCAGAACGTTGTCGGGCACCCCCTGTCGGATGGCGTCGAGGTAGGACCGCGTCTTGGCCGCGGTCTTGCGGCGCCCGGCCAGAGACAGGTCGTAACCGTCCCCGAGGTTGTCGTACAGGTCCGCGAGCTTGAGCGCCTTCACCTGCCACTCGGCCGCGGCGAGGCCCTTCGCGTACATGTCCTCGCGCCGGTCGTGCGGCAGCCGCATATCTTTCGTCAGCGCCGCGACCCAGCGGGCCACGTCCTCCCCGAACCGCTCGATGATGTCGTCGCAATCGGTCGCGGTGTCCTCGATGGTGTCGTGCAGCAGCGCCGCGGCCAGCATTCGCGGGTCGTCGAAGCCGAACGTGTGGCGCGCCACGAGGCACACGCGGAACGCGTGACTGACGTATGGCGTGCGATTGTCCTTGCGCGTCTGGTGCAGGTGCGCCCGAGCCGCGAACGCCGCGGCAGCGAATGGCATGTCGGCGACTGGTACAGTTGGCATGACGGCATTGTAGCGGAAAGACCTGCCCCCCGGCCGGCTGAGAGCGGGCCAGGGGGGCAGGTCTGCCGTTCATCGCCCCATTTCGCACAATACCTCCCTCCCCTGACTTGAGGTTCACCAAACATGCGCGTCCGCTCCCTCCTCGCCGCCGGGTTGCTCATCGCGGCCGGCGTCGGGCTGTTCGGCATCACGTCCCCGGCGCAGCCGGCGAAGGACGAACCGAAACCCGCCGCCAAACCGGTCGTGCTGCCCGGCATCCAGCGCGACGGCTCGGTGCAGTTGCCGAACCAGTGGTCGCTCAGGCCCGCAGGGCGGCACGTCGAAACCGGCGACTTCCCGGTCAACATCGCGGTCCACCCGACCGGCGAGTTCGCCGCGGTGCTGTGCGCCGGGTACGGGCCGCACGAGATCCTCGTCGTGGACCTGAACCCGGACCGCACCCGCGTGCTGTCGCGCGTGCAGATTCACCAGGCGTTCTACGGCCTCACGTGGAGCGGCGACGGGCGCCAGGTGTTCGCCAGCGGCGGGGAAGAAGAACTCGTTCACGTCTTCGACTTCGACCGCGGCTACCTGACCAAGGGCAAGGCCATCGACGTGGCGGTCGCGAAGCGCAAGGGCGTGGTCGGCGGGCTCGCGTTCGACCCGGCGGGCAAGGACCTGTTCGCGGCGGTGCCGTGGGCCGACGCGGTGGTGCGCGTGCCGCTCGTGAACCCGGACAACCGCAAGGTGATTCTGTTCGAGCCGGAGCCCGCGAAGAAGGAAGCGCCCAAGGGCGAGCCGCCCAGCCCGCCGGACGGGCGCAAGGACGACACCGCGAAGAGGGCCGACCCCGAGAAGCCGCACGAACCCGCCGTCTACCCGTACACGTGCCTCGTCGAGCCGGGCGGCAAGCGGTGCTTCGTGTCGCTGTGGGCGCGGGCCGGCGTTGCGGTCATCGACCTGGAGAAGAACGCGGTGGTCGCGACGTGGCCGACCGCCGAACACCCCACGGAGATGCTGCTGGCCCCGAAGGGCGATGCGCTGTACGTCGCGTGCGCGAACTCCACGAAGGTGAGCGTGCTCGACCCGAGCAGCGGCAAGCCGCTCCAAACGATCAACTGCGCGCTGTACCCGAACGCGCCCGCCGGGAACACCCCCAACAGCCTCACGATGACGCCCGACGGCGAGCTGCTGTTCGTCGCGAACGCCGACGCGAACAACCTCAGCGTGTTCGCGGTCGCCGACCGCACGAAGGCGCTGCCCCGCGGGTTCATCCCGACCGGGTGGTATCCCACCAGCGTGCGCTACAACGCGGCCGACAAGCAGCTGTACATCGCCAGCGGCAAGGGCATGTCGTCGAAGGCCAACCGCGGCGGGCCGAACCCGCTGGTGCCGCAGGCGCGCTCCCTGAACGAGTACATCGGGCAGCTGCTGAAGGGCACGCTCACCGTCATGCGGCTCCCCACGCCCGAGCAGATGGCGGCGCACACCAAGACCGCGCTCCAGTGCTCCCCGCTGCGCGACGCGGGCGCCGTGCGCAACGACGGGCGCGAGCCCGACAGCCCGATCCCGGCGAAGGTCGGGGACGCCTCGCCCATCAAGTACTGCCTGTACATCGTGAAGGAGAACCGGACCTACGACCAGGTGTTCGGCGACCTCGCGGCCGGGCCCAACCCGATCGGCAACGGCGAACCGTCGCTGTGCCTGTTCCCCGAGAGCGTCACGCCGAACCACCACAAGCTCGCGAGGCAGTTCGTGCTGCTGGACAACTTCTACGTGGACGGCGAGGTGTCCGCCGACGGGCACGAGTGGACGATGGGCGCGTACGCGAGCGACTTCGTGGAGAAGATCTGGCCGCTGAGCTATCGCGGCGGGAAGATCTTCGGCTACCCGAGCGAGGGGAACAAAGACCTCGTCGCGCGCGGCACCGGCGGGTACCTGTGGGACAAGTGCGCGGACGCGAAGGTGAGCTTCCGCACCTACGGCGAGTGGGTCAACAACGGGAAGCGCCGGCCCGACGGCGGGTTCGAGGACAGCAGGGCCGCGGTCCCGGCCCTGGACGGGAAGTTCGACCCCAAGTTCCGCGGGTACGACCTCGACTACCCCGACGTGAAGCGGGCCGAGCGCTTCATCTCCGAACTCAAGCGGTTCGAGCAGGCCGGCGACATGCCGCGCATGCAGGTGCTGCGCCTGCCCAACGACCACACCGCGGGCACGAAGGTCGGGTCGCCCACCGTCACCGCGATGGTGGCCGACAACGACCTCGCGCTCGGGATGGTGGTCGAAGCGGTGAGCAAGAGCAGGTTCTGGAAGGAGACGGCGATCTTCGTCATCGAGGACGACACCCAGAACGGCCCCGACCACGTGGACGCGCACCGCGCCCCGGCGCTGGTCGTCTCGCCGTACACCAAGCGCAGGCACGTGGACAGCACGCTGTACTCCACCAGCAGCATGTTGCGCACGATGGAGCTGATCCTCGGCCTCCAGCCCATGAGCCAGTTCGACGCGGCCGCGCGGCCGATGTACAACTCGTTCACCTCGAGGGCCGAACTGGCGACCTACACGCACGAGGTGCCGAAGGTGGACCTGACCGAAAAGAACAAGCCCGGCTGGTTCGGGGCCGCGTGGATGGAAAAGCAGGACCTCGCGAAAGAGGACGCGCTCGACGACCTCCTGTTCAGCGAGATCATCTGGAAGGCCGTTAAGGGACAAAAGAGCGTGATGCCCCCGCCCGTGCGCGCCGCGTTCTTCCTGCCGCTGAGGGCCAAAAAGGACGATGACGACGATGACGACGAGTGAGAACTCACCGGCATCGCTGATCGAGGGGCACACGGGTGCCCCTCAGCCCTTTAACCGCCGGCCGCGGGCGCGCGAAAGGTTCTCCCATGTTCCTCGGCATCGAGATCGGCGGGACCAAACTCCAACTCGGCCTCGGCCACGGGGACGGGCACATTCGCGCCCTCTGGCGCGGCGCGGTGAGCGCCGCCGAGGGCGGTGAGGGCATCCGCAAGCAGATCGTGAGCGCGGTGCCCGAGTTGCTCGCGACAGCGAAACTCTCCGCCGGCTCACTTCGGGGCGCCGGCGTCGGCTTCGGCGGCCCCACCGACGACGCGAGCGACACGGTCGTCAGGTCGCACCACATCGAAGGCTGGGACGGGTTCCCGCTCGCGGCCTGGATCAGCGATTTGGTGGGGGTGCCCGCGGTGCTGTGCAACGACGCCGACGTCGCGGGCCTCGCGGAGGCACTGTTCGGCGCCGGGAAAGGGCTGTCGCCCGTCTTCTACATGACGGTGGGCAGCGGCATCGGCGGCGGGCTCGTCATCGACGGCCAGATTTACCGCGGAGCGGGGCGCGGCGCCGCGGAAGTCGGGCACCTGCGCCCGGCGTACCCGCGGAAGCACGCGGGGGAAATTCTGGAGCACTGGGCCTCCGGATGGGGGATCGGGGGCCGGGTGCTCGAGGAAGAGCGACACGGGGCCAACGCCGGCGCGGTCCGCGCCGCCGGGGGCGGTACCGTAACGGGACAGGCCGTCGCGGCCGCGGCCGCGCGCGGGGACCCGTTCGCCCTGCGCGTTCTCGATGAAGCGGCTCAGGCACTCGCCGAGGGGGTCTGTTCGGTCATCAAGCTCCTGTGCCCGCGGCGGGTCATCATCGGCGGCGGGGTGTCGCTGATCGGCGAGGAGTTGCTGTTCGGCCCGCTGCGCCGGTACGTGGACGAGCGCGGGTTCGCCGCGTTCGCCGGGCTCACGGACATCGTGCCCGCGGCGCTGGGCGAAGAGGTGGTGGTTCACGGCGCGCTCGCGCTGGCGCGCCAGAAGCTCGGCTCGTAAACTGATCTTATGGTTCGCATCAAGATTTGCGGTGTCACCACCGCCGCGGACGCGCGGGTCGCGGCCGACGCGGGTGCCGACGCGGTGGGCCTCAACTTCTATCCGAAGTCGCCGCGGTACGTCGCGCCGCAGCACGCGCTGGCGCTGGTGCGCGCGCTGCCGGCGTTCACGCCGGCGGTGGGCGTGTTCGTGCAGATGCCGCTGCGGCAGGTGTGCGGCCTCGCGTTCCAGCTCGGGCTGCGCGGGGTGCAGACGTACGACGAACATCCGCCCGCGGAAGACACCTTCCCGTTCGCGCACGTGCCGGCCTTCCGCGTCAAAGATCAGGCGGGGCTCGACGCGGTCAAGGGGTTCGTGAAAGCGGCCCGCGCGCTGGGGCGCGCGCCGGCGGCGGTGCTCATCGACTCGTACGTGACTGGGCAATTTGGGGGCACTGGCGAACGCGCGCCGTGGGAGCTGCTACAACACTTCGATGCCGGAGTGCCGCTCATACTCGCGGGCGGGCTCACGCCGGAAAACGTCGCGGAGGCGGTGTCGCTGGTGCGGCCCTGGGGCATCGACGTGGCCAGCGGCGTGGAGAGCGCCCCGGGCGTCAAAGACCCCGAAAAAGTCGCACGATTTGTGAAGAACGCGCGAAGCCTTTGAACCCGTTTTTCGCTTGACCGGCGTGCCGTAAACTCATTGCGTAAAAGCAACGCTCTCTTACAATACGCAACGCCAGTACGGCACGTTGCGCGCCCCGGATGACTACACCCACGGAAACCCCGCATGAGTACCGGATACTGGCTCGGCGTCGACCTCGGCGGGACCAAGATTCTGTCCGGCCTGTTCGATGACGACATGAAGCTCCTCGCGCGCTCCAAACAGCCCACGTCCGCCGAGGGCGGCCCCGTGGGCGTGTTCTCGCGCATCGTGCAGGGCGTCGACGCCGTTCTGCGCGAGGCCAACGTCGAACCGGGGCAGATTCGCGGGATGGGCATCGGCATCCCCGGGCAGATTGTCATCGGCACCACGATGGTCAAGTTCGCGCCCAACCTGAACTGGCGCGACGTTGACCTGAAACCGCTTATGCCGGAATCGTGGAAGTGGCCGCTGGTGGTCGAAAACGACGTGCGGATGGGCACATACGGGGAGTTCGCGTTCGGCGCCGCGAAGGGCAACACGAACGTGCTCGGCGTGTTCGTCGGCACCGGGGTCGGCGGCGGGCTGATCCTCAACAATCAGCTCTTCACCGGGTTCAACGGAAACGCGGGCGAGATCGGGAACCTCGTCGTCCACTGGCGCCAGGGCACCACGCTCGAGGACATCGCCGGCCGCAAGTACATGATGAAGCGCGCGAAGGACGAGTTGGACGACGCCCCCAAGCGCGTGCGCAAGGAGTGGAAGAACATCGACCTGACCGCGGTCCGCAGCTCGCAGCTCGCGGAGTACTACCTCAAAGACGACCCGATCGCGGTGAAGATCGTGGACGACGCGGCCCGCGCCCTCGGCGCCGCCCTCGGCGGGCTGGTCAACCTCATCAGCCCCGAGGTGATCGTCCTGGGCGGCGGCGTCACCGGCGCCCTCGGGGACACCTTCATCGAGCGCATCTGGGAAATCGCGCAGCGGTACGCGCTGCCCGGGGCCGCCGACGGGGTCCGGTGCATCTCGGCCCAGCTCGGCGACGACAGCGGCATCGTCGGCTGCGCCGCGTACGCGAAGGCGCACCCGCCGGCGTGAGCCGCGCGCGGTGCGCGAGGGCCGGCGAGGTGTGGGTGCCGGCGGCTTAAGGGGCAGACAACGAGGGCCGTATGAACTCCGACTGGCGCACCCGCTACGACCTCGCCGTGAGCGCCGCGCACAAGGCCGGCGACCTCGCCCGCACCTACTACGAGACCACCTTCGCGGTCGAACACAAGGGCGACAACAGCCCGGTCACGATCGCGGACAAGAACGCCGAGAAGTTGATTCGCGAAGCCGTGTCCGCCGCGTTCCCGGGCGACGGGTTCCTGGGGGAGGAGTTCGGCGACCAGGCCGGCACCAGCGGGTTCCGGTGGATCATCGACCCCATCGACGGCACCAAGTCGTTCATCCGGCACGTGCCCATCTGGGCCACGCTCATCGGGCTGGAGTACAAGGGGGAACAGATCGCGGGCGTGGCCTACATCCCGGTGTTCGGGATGACGTACCGCGCGCTGCGCGGCGACGGGGCGTACCACAACGAGCGCCGCATCCGCGTGTCCGACGTGTCGTCGCTCGCCCAGTGCTCGCTGTGCTACTCCAGCATGGGGTGGTTCACGCGGGCCGGGCGCGAGAAGGCGTTCCACACCCTCTACAGCCAGACGAAGCGGCAGCGCGGGCACGGCGACTTCTACGGCTTCGTGCTGGTGGCCGAAGGCGCCGCCGACATCATGCTCGAGCACGGGGTGCACCCGTGGGACGTGGCGGCGACCAAGCCCATCGTCGAAGAGGCCGGCGGCATGTTCACCGACTGGAACGGCACGCCCAGCATCCACACACCGGACGTCCTCGCCACCAACGGCAAGTTGCACGCCGACGTCCTCGCGGTTCTGAAGCAGTAGAGCGAACGGCGCGCGGGCGTTTGCCCTCCGCCCGCGGCCGCCCGCCAACTCCCGGTCAGCGAAACCGACCGGCCCGGTTGCCGTCCGGACACTCCGCCGGGAGAATATAAGCGTCCGAAACCATCGACCCCGCCAAGTTACCCCTTTCCCACCCTGGAGTTGCTTGCATGCAACGCCTCGTGTTTTCCGCGGTGTGCGCCGCGGCACTGTTCGCCGGCACCGGCCCGACCGCGACCGCCCAAAACAAATGGGCGACGGTCAAGGGCCAGGTGGTGTTCCCGGGCGACAAGGAACTGCCCAAGCGGGCGCCCCTCAACGTCACCCAGGACAAGGACCACTGCCTCAGCAAGGGCGAGATCCTGGACGAGTCGGTCATCGTCAACGCCAAGAACAAGGGCATCAAAAACGTGGTGGTGTTCCTGCGCCCCGACGACACCGACCTGAAGGCCGAACTGCCCAAGGAGGCCATCCACCCGGACGACAAGAACCGGAAGGCCGGCGAGGTCGTCATCGACCAGCCGTGCTGCATGTTCGGGCCGCGCGTCACCGTCGCCCGCGCCGGCGACAAACTGACGGTGAAGAACTCGGCCCCGGTCGCGCACAATTTGTTCTGGGAGACCAGCAACAACGGCTCGTACAACGTGACCATCCCGAAGATGGACAAGTGGGAGCTGAAGGAAGGGCTGGCGAAGGAAGAGGGGAACCGGCCGATCCAGTACAAGTGCACGATCCACGGGTGGATGACCGGGTACGTGCGGGTGTTCGACCACCCGTACTACGCGATCACCGACGACAGCGGCAACTTCGAGATCAAGAACGCCCCGGTCGGCAAGTACCGGATCGTGTACTGGCACGAGAACGGCGTGCGCGGCGGCGCGAAGGGCCGCGCGGGTGACCCAATCGAGATCGCCGGCCCCACACTCGAAATCAAGCCGGTCGAGTTCGACGTCAGCCCGAAGTGATGCGGATCGTAACCGGACACGCGTCGGCCCCGCCGCGGGCGCCCGCACGATGGGGC
>JBJSXS010000397.1:0-5849 GCA_046086545.1 Gemmata sp. | reverse complement strand
TCGAGGTCGAGGCGATCTTCCAGCTGAAGCGCTAAGCGCGCGTTCGGGTCGGGCGACCGGGCGTCCGCCCGGTGGCCCGGCCCTTTGGCGGCCGCGCTCACTTCATACCCTTGATCCAGTCGTGGACGAGCTTCACCGCGGGTTCGTCCACCTTGTTCGACGCGATGTGCGGCATGCGGCCCAGGCCGGTCAGCGTCATGCGGTGGTAGAGCATCGAGCGCGCCGGGTCGCCCGGCACCAGGATGCGCGGGTCTTTCAGGTCGAAGTTGCCCTGCCCGGGCTTCACGTCGATCACGCCCAGGTCTTTCACCGCGAGCGTGGAGAGCAGTTGGAACTCCGCGTTCCCGCCGCCCCACTTGCGGTGGCAGTGGCTGCAGTTCGCGTGCAGGTACGCGCGGGCGCGGTCGTCGATGCTGGCCTTATCGTCCTTGTAGTCCGTGAGCCTCGCGAGCTTCTCCGGCGGCGCCGGGAGCTTCTTGGTGAACATCCCGATGTGGTCGAGCGTCGCGAGTTGGTTGGCAACCACGCCGTTGTAGCTGTGGTCGCGGTTCATCTGTGCCGTGTTCACGCCCAGGGCGTACTTCGCGGTGACCGTGTGGCACATGTTGCACTCGGCGCGGCTCGGGAAGTGCCACTTCTGCTTTGCTTCGCCGGTCGCGGTCTTGACCGTGTACTCCCGGTCCGCGCCCTTCTTGTCGGCGAGTTCGGCGTCGGTCTGGTCCTCGTTCCAGATGTACGTGTAGCCGTTCCACACCTGATCGCCGTACTCCTCCGTGCCGCCGAGGATGCTCGCGACGAGCAGGCGCGTTTCGAGCCGCTTCTTGCCCTGCGGGGTGTCGAGCGCGAACGTCTTCACCAGGACGGTGCCGTTCGGGAACCGCCAGCCGGGGACCGACCCGGGCGCCGGCTGCGGGTAGGTGATGGTCTCGTATTCGATTTGCGCGTTCCCCGGGACCGCGATGAACCGCTCCTTGCTCGCCCCGTCGGACCACAGTTCCGAGTTCACCGAGTACGGGATCAGGCCCTTCTCGGGCGTGTGCGTCTTGGTGTCCGCGAACAGCCCCGTTTCGCTCAGCCTGCGCGGGAACGCGCCCTGCTCCTTGACCGCGGGTGCCGGGGCGAACTGGTAAATGCCGCCGTCGATGAAGTTGAGCGCGTACACCTCGCCGTCGTGGTCCTGCGCCCACGCGACGATGCGCAGGTTGGTCTTCGCGAGTTCGATGTGCTCCGTGACGCGGTTGGCCTTCGTGTCGTACTTCAGCGCCCACGTGCGCCCGGTGTCGAAGTCGCCGTACACGTACGCGCCCTTCAGTTTCTCGTGCTTGTTACCGTGGTAGACGTAGCCGCCCGTTATCGACCGCGCCTCGGTGTGGTTGTGCTCGATGATGGGCTTCAAAATCGGGGTCGGGCCCTTCTTGCGCTCCGGGCGGAACGGGTGGTCGCCCTCTTGCACGCTCCAGCCGTAGTTGCCGCCCTTCTCGACCTTGTAGACCATCTCCCAGAGGTCTTGCCCGACTTCGCCGGCCCACAGCGCGCCTGTCGCGGTGTCGAAGCTGATCTTCCAGCACTGCCGAATCCCGTAAGCCCAGATTTCGCCGCGAGCGCCCTTCGTGTCAACGAACGGGTTGTCTTTGGGGACCGAGTACGCCCTGCCGTCGGCCTCCTTGTCCACGTCGAGGCGCAGAACCTTGCCGAGCACCGTGCCGAGGTTCTGGCCGGTTTCGAGGCTGTCCGCGATGCCGCTGCCGTCGCCCGTGGAGAGGTACAGCATCCCGTCCGGGCCGAACCGCAGGCACCCGCCGTTGTGCCCGCCCGAGGGCCACGTGAAGATGACCTTCTCGCTGTTCAGGTCCGCGGTCATCGTGGCGCGGTCCACGGCGAAGCGCGAGACGCGGGTGCCGTCGGCCTTGTCGTCCGCGGTCATGACGGCGGCGTACAGGTAGCCGTTCTCCCCGAACTTCGGGTGCGGCACGAGCCCGTAGACGGTGCGGCCGATGTCGAGCACCAGTTTCTTTTCGGCCTTCGCGGGGTCCATGTCGAGCGCGTACACCTTGCCGTGGCGCTCCGCGACGAGCCACTGTTTCTTGCCTGGCACCGCGGTCAGTTCCAGGGCCTCGTTGAAGCTGACTTTGGGATAAGTCTTGACCATCGTGAACGGGTCCGGCGGTTCCGGCGACCCGACGAGCTTGGAGGTCGTCCACGGGACGCGCCTCTCGATGCCGCTGGCCTTGCGCGCGGCCGGCGCTTCGCGCGGTTCGGCTGCGGTGCTCGGGGCGAGAAGGTACGCGCCGGCGGCAACGAGGGCGGCCGGGATCAGTGCCAGGAAAAAGGCTCGCATGGGGCACGGGCTCCTGTGATGGGAGGTGTCACACTTTAACTCAATCGGGCGCCACTTGCACGAACCTTCGCGCCGTTTTCGCGCGTTGCCGTTTGTGCCCGCGTCGCTACGCTGATTCTCGCTGAGACGGGTTCCGCACCGGGGGTTTCGGGCGCGGACGAAGAGGGAAGCCGGTGCGAGTCCGGCGCAGGGCCGCTGCTGTGTTCGGCCAGGGGTCGCGCATCCGCCACTGCGGGTCACCGCGGGAAGGCGCGCGACACCGACATGAGCCGTAAGCCAGAAGACCTGCCCGTCTGATCGGAATCCACCCCACTCGCCCGACCCGGCGAGAAGGAGCCGCCTGTGAACCACTCCCGTCTCGGGGGGGCTAGCCCCCCGCGCCGCGCCTTCACCCTCATCGAGCTGCTCGTCGTGATCGCGATCATCGCGGTCTTGATCGGCCTGTTGTTGCCAGCCGTGCAGAAGGTGCGGATGGCGGCGGCCCGCATGAAGGGCGCGAACAACCTGAAGCAGCTCGCGCTGGCGGCCCACAACTACGAGGGCACGGCCGGCAAACTGCCGCCGCGGTACGTCTACGCCGGCGGCACCACCACGTACACCATCCAGTACTGGTACGGGCTGGTCACCTACAGCAGCACCACGTACGCGGTCGTCGCTACCGACCCGACGCAGGGGCTCCTTACCACCTACTATGAAAACAACAGCAAGGTGGCGAAGTGCCCGATGGTGGACGGGTACCCCATCGCCGCGACCGTGGGCGGGCTGTCGCAGGGGTACGCGTACAACCGGCACGTGGCCGACCAGAAACTGGTTCACCTCGCGACCAGCCAGACGCTCATGTTCACGGAGCAGGTGCAGTTGAACCCGGACGGCACGCTGCAGGAGGTGCAGGACAGCCTCGGGTCGCCGTACGTGATGAGCGGCACGAGCAACAACGCGTACACCGCGTTCGGGGTCAACTGCACGCACTTCCGGTTCGGCGGCGCGGCGAACGTGGCGTTCGTGGACGGGCACGTCGAGACGCGTTCGCCCGTGGACGTGCCTTCGGTCAGCCCGTTCCCGCAGGCCGCGTGGGACGCGAACAAGGCGAAGTTCGGCCTCGGGTTCCTGTCGAACAACCCGTTCGAGTACGTGGGCAAGTGAACCCGCGGCCGAGTTTCATCCTCCTCTGTAGCGGGGCCTGTGACCCCGGTGAGACGCCTTCACCCGGCACCTGGGGTCACAGGCCCCCGACCCAGAGGAGGTATGCGAACCATGAGCCACGTCGTTCTGCTCGGCGATTCGATCTTCGACAACGCCAGTTACGTGCCCGGTGGCCCGCCGGTCATCGAACAGGTGCGGCGCGGGCTGCCGGCGGGCTGGAAAGCGACGCTCGCGGCCGTGGACGGGCACACGGCCTCGGGCGTCGCGTCGCAACTGGCGCGCGTCCCCGCTGGCGCGACGCACCTGTTCGTCAGCGTCGGCGGGAACGACGCGCTCCAGGCCGCGAGCATCCTCCGCGAACCGGCCGCGACCGTTGGCGACGGCCTCGCTACCGTCGGGGCCGCGCTGGCGAGGTTCCGAGACACCTACGCCGCGATGCTGGCGGGCGTTCTGGCGCTCGGCAAGCCGACGGCGGTTTGCACCGTGTACGACGCGGTGCCGAGCCAGGTCCTGGTGGGCGCCGCGGAGCGGGCGGCGCTGGCGGGGTTCAACGACATCATCACGCGGGCCGCGGTGCGCGACGGGCTTCCGCTCATCGACCTGCGAGTGTTGTGCGGCGACGAGGGCGACTACTCGCCGCTCTCGCCCATCGAACCGTCCGTGGGCGGCGGCGCGAAGATCGCGGACGCCATCTGCCGGCTCGTCGCCGGGCACGACTTCTCGGTGCGGCGAACGGTCGTCTGGGTGTGACTACCGCTTGTCGGCCGCGAGCGCGTTGCGGAGCGCCGGGATCGGCCCGAGGAACTTGGTCCGGCACTTCCTGGCGCCCCCGACGTCCCTCAGGGGGGCAACGGTGGCGCCGTCTCGCGCGTTGAGCCGGTGAGGCTCGCGGATGACGCGCCGGTTGGTCAGGTACGACTTCCCGCCGGCGGTCTCGATGCCGCGCTGCCTTCGCGCGGCATTGCCCCGCCGCGTTTGAGGCGCGTGTTCATCCAGGCCACGACACCGGCCAAAGAGGGGTCTGGAGCTCAGAAGGACAAACCCTGTGAGCCGCGGGCCGCCTGCCCGCGGCTCACAGGGAGAGGGGAGTGCCCCCCAGGTCTGCTAGTGGCTGTGCCCGCCCTCGAAGAACTTGCTCTTCGGGTCGGCCCGGCCCCACACGTAGGCGAGCAGGTCCAGCACCTCCTCGCGCGACAGCTTGTCGAGCAGCCCCTTCGACATCAGCGACGTCGGCGCCTTCTTCTTCTCCGCGATGTCCGCGGCCTTGAGTTCGAGCGGCTTGGTGCTGGCGAGCGGGTTCTCGATCAGCTTCACCACGCCGTCCTTCTCCTCCACGATCATCGCGGTGATGACCTTGTCGTTGGTGGTCACGATGCGCCACACCGCGTACTTGTCGTCGATCTTTTTCGCGGGCTCGAGGACGTGGTCGAGCACGTCGGTCGCGCTCTTGAAGGTCTTGGGATCGAGCTTGGCGAGGTCCGGGCCGAACTCGTTGCCTTGCCCGCCGAACTTGTGGCACGCGACGCAGGTGCCCACGGCGAACATCTGCCTCCCGTTGGCGAAGTTGCGCCCGCCCTTCGTTTCCATCTCCTTGACCGCGTCGGCCAGCTCTTCGAGCTTCCACTCGGTGCGCGGGCGGTTGAACTTGAGGAGGTCGTCCTTCACCTCCAGCTTGGCCTTCGCGAGGTACTCGACCGGGTTCTCCTGATACGCCTCCAGGTCCGCGACGACGTACAGCGCGCCGTGCATCCGCCGCCAGTGGCCCGGATAGGTGCAGACGTAGGGGTAGATGCCCGGCTCCTTCGGCGCCGCGAACTTGAGTCGCTCCGCCTGGCGGGTCTGGAGCAGCTTGCTCTTCAGCAGCACCACGCCCGCGGGCATGTTCGGCACGTACTGCGCCGCCGCCGCGCCCGGCTCCGTCGCGAACGCCTCGGCCGCGGCGCCCACCTTTTCGAGGCTGCCGGGCGACACGATCACGAAGTTGTGCGGCATGATGTCGGTGTTCTCGAACGCGAACTCCACCGGCTTACCGGCCGCCACAACCAGCCGCTCCTTGTCGTAGCTCATCTGGTCGAACAGCGTGCCCACGCGGATCACGCGCACGCCGATGTCGGCCAACTCCTTGCGGGCCGCCTTGGCCGCCGCCGGCTCGAGCAGCCCGGCCAGACCCTCGCCGAGCTGCATGAAGTCGAGCGCGGTGGCGCTGGTGCGCTCCGCGACCGGCAGCGCGCGGATGTGCTTCATGACGACGTCGAGCGTCGCCTTCGCCTCGTCCTTCGGCCACTCCTTCGCGGGGATGCGGAGCAGCGCCTGCACCGCGCTCGCGCGGTCGCCCGCGTCGGTCAGGAACTTGGCGACGCCCTTGAAC
>JBJSXS010000396.1:0-3821 GCA_046086545.1 Gemmata sp. | reverse complement strand
CGAGCGATTCGCTCGGCGGGCGCGGCAACTGCGGGCCGCTGTGTCCTGCCTCTCTCGGCCTCACATCACGGTCAGCACGAACTGCGTCTCGGTGATCGAGCCGTCGAGGTCGGTCGCGCGGACGGTGATCGTCGTGGTGCCGGCGGTCAGCGGGCTGACCGTCAGCACGCCGGCGGTGACGCTGGCGGTCGCGACGGCGGTGTTGCTGCTGGTCGCGCTGAACACCAGGCGGCCCAGTTCGCTCAGCTCGTCCACCGACGTGACCAGCGCCAGGTCGCCCGCGCTCACGTTGGCCGGGAAGCTGGTCGTGTTCGTGCCGGGCCGCACCGGGAACGGCGGCGCGCCCGGAATGCCGGGGCCGGAGAACGTGGTCAGGCTGCCGGTGACCGCGTTCAGCACCTGCTGGCCACCGTTCATCACCTGCCCGAACACCGTGAACCCGCCGTTCTGCACGTCCAGGTTGGACGAGTTGTCCGCGAGGTTGAAGAAGAACTCGTTGGTGCCGCTGTTCGGGTCGCCGCCGGTCTTGGCCAGCGCTATGGTGCCGCGGGTGTTCGAGACGCCAGGCTGGTTGGCGACCGGGGGCGACTTCGGGATGGCCGGGAACGCGGTGGCGGTGGTTGTGCCGGAGTCGATGAAGTTGAACCCGCCGCCCTGCAGCACGAACCCGGGCGCGAGCCGGTGGAACACGGAGTTGTCGTAGTTGTACGACAGGAAGTTGGTGACCGTGGCGCCGGCCTGGTTGGCGAACAGGTTGACGTCGATGTTCCCGGTCTGCCCGGTCGGGTACGTGACCGCCACGCGGGCCACCCGCTCCGCGTCGTCGAAGTTGTCGGTCAGGTTGAACATCAGGTCGGCCCCGCCGGCGGTGGCGGCCTGCGGGCCGATGGCGGCGACCAGAGTCGGCGGGGCGTTGCGGGTGAACGTCTGGGTCAGCGTGGTGCCGGCGTTGCCCAGCGCGTCCAGCGCGCGGACCGCGAAGCTCTGCGGCCCGACGGCCAGCGGGCGGTTCGCGAAGGTGAACGCGCCGGTGCCCGACGCGGTGGTCTCGGCCAGCACCGCGCCGCTGCCCGGGGCGGTGCCGGCGGTGGTCGCGAACAGTTGCACCCGGGCGTTGGCCTGCGTGGTGCCGACGAGCGTGACGGTGGCCGCGTCGGTGCGCAGGTCGCCCACGGTCCCGCTGTCGGAGGCGGGCGCGAGGTCGAAGGTCGAGACAGCCGGGCCCGCGTTGTCCACCGTGAGGGTGACCGGGGCCGCGGTGCCCACGTTGCCGGCCGGGTCGGTGGCGGTCACGGTCACCGGGTACGCGCCGTCCGCCAGCACCTCCGTGACCACGACCGTCCAGCCGCCCCCGGCGACCGTCGCCAGGTACGCCTTGCCGTTCACAGTGGCGCGGACCGTCGCGGTCGGGTCGTTTACGGTGCCGGTCAAGGCGGGCGTGCGGTCGGTCGTCACCCCAGGCGGGTTGGTCGTCACGGCCGGCGGCACCGAGTCGAACGTGACCGACACGACGGCCGACGCGGTATTCGGGCCGCCGGCCGCACCGGCCGCGGCGCCGGCCGGGACGGACACGCTCACCGCGCCCTGGCCGGCCGGGGCCACCTGCACCGCGTACACCCGCGCGCTCTGCGCGGCGAGCGAGGCGACGGTGCCGTTGGTGACCACGACGTCGGACGCGTCGAACCCGGTCACGTCCTCGCTGAACGTGACGGTGTAACTGAGCGGCGCGGCGTTGGTCGGGTTGGCGGCAGTCGTGGTGACGGTCGCGGTCGGGGGCGGTACCGGTGCCGGGCGGGTGCCGGGCGTGAACCCGATGCTGACCAGAAGCGCGAGGGTCGAGTTGCTGCGGGTGTCCAGGAAGTCGGTGCCGGACGGGTTGAGGAGCCCGACCCTGACCGCGCCGACGGCGTTGACGGTCACCGCGTCGTCCCCGGCCCCGGTGTCCACCGACAGGTACCGGCGCAGCACCATCCCGTTCAGGATCACGTCGTCGTCGCCGGACCCGGTCGCCAGAATCGTGGCCCCGCGGTGCGCCGCCCCGGACACGGCTAGGGCGTCGCTGCCGTCCCCGGTGTCGATGTTCAGCGTGCCGCGGTTGCTCACCCTGTTGACCACAACCCGGTCGTCCCCGCCGAACGTGCGCACGTATATGTCGCGCGTCACGCCCCGCACCAGCACCGCGGAGCGGCCGTTGATGAGGGTGGTCCCGTCGGCGGAGCGCACGATCACCGCGTCCGCGGCGACCCCGGAAATCTCGAACTGGTTGTCGGCGGCGTCGCCGCCCACGAACAGGTTGCCGCCGTTCAGCGCTGCCAGCACGTTGCCGGCGGGCACCGAGCGGTCCTCGAGCGGTTCCACGTGCGGCACGAAGCGGCGGGGGTCGGTGCGGCGGCTCAAGCTCATGGCCCGTTCCGTGAATGAAGGCGGGCGGGTCTGGGCCACCCGCGAGGTAGGGGTCACTTGATAGTATCGGCGCGTGGTATCATGGTGAATCGCCCATAACGCGCCACCGCCGCCGCGCCCGGTCCGGCGGTAGCGGATCTCCAGTCTCGTACCAGTCTCGGGGTCGTGGCGGATAATCCGCCGTGGGCCGTCCCGGCCCGGAGGTTCCTGTGCGGCATCGGTTGTGGCTCCTGCTCGCTGGCGCGCTGGTTACGAGCGCGAGCGCGTGCCGGCGGAACGTCGGTTCGGCGGCGCTGTGCCTGCCGGCACAGAAGGGGATCGACCACCGCCCGGAGGAAAGCCCACTTCGCGGTCAAGGGACCGCCCACGACGACTTCACGATCCCCTGGCAAGCGCTATTGGGCCTCAAAAAGCAAACCGAAATGCACGAAACACGGCCGTTTCTGGCGGGGCACCCGTTCCGCGTCGAGCGGTGGTGATCGCGTATCGTTCAAACGAACGCCGACGTTCCACATGGAACGGTGACGGGCGTTTGAACGAGGGCCGGCGTCGAATCACGTAATAGAGTAACGGGTATGGTTGCTGCCGCGGTACTGCTGTTCCTGGTGATGGACCCGCTGGGGAACATCCCGTTCTTCCTGGCTGCGCTCAAGCACGTCGATCCGGCGCGCCAGAACCTGGTGATCCGGCGCGAGTTGTTCATCGCGTTCGTGGTGATGGTGATATTTTTGTTCGCCGGGCAGTCCCTGCTGGCGGCGATGCGCATCTCCGAACCGGCCCTCTCGATCTCCGGCGGGCTCATCCTGTTCCTGATCGCGGTGCGGATGGTGTTCCCGACGCCCGAGCGCCCGCTGCAAGAAGAGGTGGACGACGAGCCCTTTTTGGTGCCGCTGGCGATCCCGTATGTGGCCGGACCGAGCGTGCTCGCGGTCGAGCTGCTGCTCATGAGCCGCGAGCCGCACCGGTGGCTCGAATGGCTCGGCGCGGTTACGGTCGCGTGGCTCGGCGTGGCGGTGGTGGTTTCGCTCGGGGCGAAGCTGAGGCACATCCTCGGTCAGAAAGGCTTGACGGCGCTGGAGCGCCTGATGGGCATGGTGCTGGTGGCCATCGCGGTGCAGATGTTCCTCACCGGGGTCGAACGGTTCGTGCTACAGATGCAACCGCGTGCGGCGGTGTGAGGCCCTCGCGAGCTGGGTGCGTCACTTCCCCGCGAGCGACTTGATCGGCGTGCGCAGGAAGAACACGCCGCTGCCGCCGGGTTGGGTCTTGTCGTCGTCGTAGAACACGGTTCCGATGGTGTCCTTGTCGGGTTGCACCGTGCGCGGGCAGGCGCGGCCGCCGATGGCGCGCCCGGGAGCGTAGAACGCGTAGGGGCTGCTGAAATCCCAGGACTTGCCGTCGTCACGGGACACCACGAA
>JBJSXS010000395.1:0-3073 GCA_046086545.1 Gemmata sp. | reverse complement strand
CGCGGTGCTGAGCAACCGCTACATCAGCGACCGGTTCCTGCCCGACAAGGCCATCGACTTGGTAGACGAGAGCGCGGCGAAGTTGCGCACCGAGATCGACTCGATGCCGACCGAGCTGGACGAGATCAGCCGGCGGGTGATGCAGCTGGAGATCGAGCGCGAGGCGCTCAAGAAGGAGACCGACCGCGTGTCCCGCGACCGCCTCGAAAAGCTGGAGCAAGAACTCGGGAACCAGAAGGCCGAGGCCGACGCGCTCAAGGCGCGGTGGCAGGCCGAGAAGCAGGCCGTTCAGCAGGTGCAGCAGGTTCGCGAGCAGATCGAGCAGGTCAAGGGCGACATCGACAGGGCCGAGCGCGCCTACGACCTGAACCGGGCCGCGGAGCTCAAGTACGGGAAGCTCCCGGCGCTGGAGAAGGAACTCGCGAACGCGGAGGCGGCGTTCTCGCACAAGAAGGAGAACAAGCTCATCAAGGAGGAGGTGGGCGAGGAGGAGATCGCCGCCGTTGTGAGTCGGTGGACCGGCGTCCCGGTGTCGAAGCTGATGGAGGGCGAGAAGGAAAAGCTCCTGCACCTCGAAGACGAGCTTCACAAGCGCGTCATCGGCCAGGACGAGGCCGTGACCGCGGTGGGCGAGGCGGTCGTCCGCGCGCGGAGCGGGCTGAAAGACCCGAACCGGCCCATCGGGAGCTTCATCTTCCTCGGCCCGACCGGGGTCGGCAAAACCGAACTCGCTCGCGCGCTCGCGGAGTTCCTGTTCGATGACGAAAAGGCGATGATCCGCATCGACATGAGCGAGTACCAGGAGAAGCACACGGTGTCGCGCCTGGTCGGCGCGCCCCCGGGGTACGTCGGGTACGACGAGGGCGGGCAACTCACGGAGGCGGTGCGCCGCCGCCCGTACAGCGTGGTGCTGTTCGACGAGATCGAGAAGGCGCACCCGGACGTGTTCAACACGCTGCTCCAGGTGCTCGACGACGGCCGCCTGACCGACGGGCAGGGGCGCACGGTGGACTTCAAGAACGCCATCGTGGTGATGACCTCGAACGTCGGCGGCCAGCGCATCCTGCAGTACAAGGGCACCCACATCGGCGAGGTGTACGACCGGATGAAGAGTGCCGTTATGGAGGAGCTGCGCAAGGGGTTCCGGCCCGAGTTCTTGAACCGCGTGGACGAGATCATCGTGTTCCACGCGCTGACCGAAGCGGACCTCACGAAGATCGTGGAGATCCAACTGGGCAACCTGCGGAAGCGGCTCGCCGAGCGCAAGATCACGCTGGCGCTCACGGACGCGGCCAAGACGTTCATCGTGCGCGAGGGGTACGACGCCGCCTACGGCGCGCGCCCGCTCAAGCGGTCGATCCAGAAGGAAGTGGAAACGCCCCTGGCCCGGCTGCTGCTCGGAGGCGCCGTCACGGACGGCGGCACGGTCGCGGTGGACCACGACGCGATGCGCGACGCGCTGACGTTCAACGCGACCCCGGGCGAGCCCGCCTAAACCCGGTGCAGCGCGCCGCACGCGGGCCGGACGACGCCGCCCGCCGCCCGCCGCCCGCGAACCGGCGGGACTTCGATCAGGCGCCCGCCCTGCTTGACGTGTTCGCCGCTCCGATGGTTCGGCTATAATGCCCTCTCGCCCCGCCGACCACAGGGGGAGCGCGGAGGGCAGCCATGTCTCTCGTCGAAGCCGCACTCGCAGCCGCACCGACCTTCGATCCCGGACCGCTCGGCCTCGGCAACACCGGGCGCGTGTGGGCCAACCTGTCGCCCGCGGCGCTCACCGAACACGCGGTGCGGCGGCGCGAGGGGTTGCTCACCGACCTCGGCGCCGTCGTCGCCTACACCGGCAAGCGCACCGGCCGCTCCCCGAAAGACAAGTACACCGTCCAGGAACCGGGCGTCGCGGAGCAGGTCGACTGGACCGCGAACCAGCCCCTCTCGCCGGAAGCGTTCGCCCGCCTGCGCGACCTGGTCCGGGCGTACCTCCAGAACCGCGAGCTGTTCGTATTCGATGGGTACGCGGGCGCGGACCCGGCGCACCGGCTGCCCCTGCGCGTCGTCACCGAAAAGGCGTGGCACTCCCTGTTCGCACGGTGCCTGTTCCTGCGCCCCACGCACGAGCAACTGCAAGGGTTCGCCCCCGAGTGGACGATCCTGCACGCGTGCGACTTCCACGCGAACCCGGCGGCCGACGGCACCAAGAGCGAGACGTGCGTCGCGATCAGCTTCGCGCAGAAGCTGGTGGTCGCGGTCGGCACGCACTACGCCGGCGAGATCAAGAAGTCGGTCTTCACGGTGATGAACGCGCTCTTGCCGCAGAAGGGCGTGTTGCCGATGCACTGCTCCGCGAACGTCGGCGCGGGCGGCGACGCGGCCCTGTTCTTCGGCCTCTCGGGGACCGGCAAGACGACCCTGAGCGCCGACCCCGAGCGCCGGCTCATTGGCGACGACGAACACGGCTGGTCCGACAGCGGCGTGTTCAACATCGAGGGCGGGTGCTACGCGAAGACCATCAAGCTCTCCCCAGCCGGCGAGCCGCAAATCTGGAACGCGCTGCGGTTCGGGTGCGTGCTCGAGAACGTGCCGGTCGATCCGCTGTCGCGCAAACCCGACTTCGACAGCAAGGCGATCACCGAGAACACGCGGGCCGCGTACCCGGTGGACTACATCCCGGGGTGCGAGCTGTCCGGTGTGGGGGGGCACCCGAAGAACGTGTTCTTCCTGACGTGCGACGCGTTCGGGGTGCTGCCGCCGCTCGCGCGGCTCACGCCGGACCAGGCGGTCGAGTACTTCCTGTGCGGGTACACCGCGAAGATCCCGGGCACGGAGGTGGGCGTCACGGAGCCGGTGCCGGAGTTCAGCACCTGCTTCGCCAAGCCGTTCCTGCCGCTGCCGCCCAAGCGGTACGCCGCGATGCTGAGGGACAAGCTCCAGCGGCACGGCGCCCCCGTGTGGCTGGTGAACACCGGGTGGACCGGCGGCGCCTACGGCCACGGCCGGCGCATCGACCTGGCGAAGACGCGCACGATCATCGACCGGATCCACGACGGGTCGCTCGACGCGGCGCCGGTGGAAC
>JBJSXS010000394.1:0-2100 GCA_046086545.1 Gemmata sp. | reverse complement strand
TGATGGTGATGCCGCGCTCACGCTCGAGGTCCATACTGTCGAGCGTCTGGGCCTTGATGTCGCGCTCGGACACGGCCCCGGTCTTCAACAGGAACTGGTCGGCCAGGGTGCTTTTGCCGTGGTCGATGTGCGCGATGATGCAAAAGTTCCGGATGTTCGCGGTCGGCGTCGGCATTGGGGCTCAACGTGGGGAAGCGGGCTTCCGTACAATCATCATGTTAGCACCGCAAACCGGCACTGAATAGCCCGCGGCCCGGGCGTGCGGTTCCCGGTCGCCCCTTTCGGAGTGAACTCATGCGCGCGCTCGGCTTCGCGGTTCTGCTGGGGGTGGCGGTTCTCGCCGGGTGCGGCGCGCCGGAGCGCCTCTCGACCACCCCACAGCCGTCCGCCGCGGTCCCCGTCGATGTGACCGAGGCGAAGTTCGACGCGCTCGACGCCGCGGTGAACAGCCACAAGGGCAAGGTGGTACTGATGGACTTCTGGGCCACGTGGTGCCCGCCGTGCCGCAAGTACTTCCCGGACTTCGTTGAGGCGCACAAGAAGCACGCCGACAAGGGGTTGGTGTGCGTCAGCGTGAGCATGGACAAAGTGTGGGAGCGCGGCGGGTACAGCAAGACCCGGGTGCTGGAGTTCCTGAAGCTACAGGGCGCCACCTTCCCCAACTTCGTGTCAACGGACCGCGACGACGACCGCCTCACGGAGCGGTTCGGTCTCGGCCGCAGCATCCCGTACCAGGCGTTGCTCAACAAGGAGGGCAAACGCGTTTGGCGCAGCACCGACTGGCAGGAGCGCGACATTACGAAGGCCGAGTACGACGCGGAACTCGATAAACTCATACAGGCCGAACTCGCGAAGTGACCAAACGATCCATACAGGAGTTTCACACATGCACCGGATTTTGATGCTCGCGTGCGCGCTGGCCGGACTCGTCGCGGCCCCGTCTGTGGCGGATGACGCCGCCAAGGTCGAGGTCGCCGAGGTGAAGGTGGACGGGTTGGAAAAGGCGGTCGCGGCCCAGAAAAAGGTGGTGCTGATCGACTTCTGGGCGACGTGGTGCGGGCCGTGCGTGAAGGGGTTCCCTCACTTCGTCGATACGCACAAGAAGTACGCACCCAGGGGCCTCGTGTGCATGAGCGTGAGCATGGACCCGAAGGGCAAGGAGGACAAGTACGACAAGGACGCCGTGCTGAAGTTCCTCAAGGAGAAGGGAGCCGCGTTTCCGAACTTCGTGATGCTGGGTTACCGCGACGACGAAGAGAAGATCAACAAGAAGTTCGGTCTGGACGGGGGCATCCCGTTCAAGGTGCTGTTCGGCAAGGACGGCAAGCGGGTGTGGACCAGCGAAGAAAAAGACCTGACCGACGAGGAACTGAACAAACTGATCGAAGCCGAACTCGCTAAATAGCACCGAGGCGCAGCACCGCGAAGTCGCGGCGGGCCAACACCGGCCCGCTGCGACTTCACGCATTCATAACGACCCGGCGGTAGGCTGCAGGGCGAAGGCTATCACGAAGTAGGAGGTAGGAACCGCTGTCATTGGAGCCGAGGGTGGTGATGCACCGCCCAATGAGGGTTGGTCTCACCATTTATGTGGACCGCAGTCAGACACTTTTTCCGTGTCGGCAGCGACTGAAAGCTGTAGCGACCGTATGCAGTTGAACTCTGCTTCAGGTAGTGTGACGGTTCAGTACCCGTGGGAGTGGAGTGGTCCGAAGTGACTGCTTGCAGTCGTGTGTCGCGGTCCGGTTGGGGCGTGAAACGGGCGAGGGCAAACAGATATTCAGGTGTGAATGTGCGGCGTGGCGCGATTCTAACGATTCGGTCGCCGGCGTAAAATGTAACCGTAGGGAAAACCGACACTCGCCGGAGGTGCTGCGCACAGGAGCGTAAATCTGACAGCCCCGCCGATTTTCGGCGGGGCTGCGGGGAGAGTCGGGCGCTCGCTGACGCTTAGCTGGCGGACGGCGGCTTGATGCCGCTGCCGACGAAGGAGAAGGTGCTGTTGGCGTTGGAGCCGAGGGTGGTGATGGCGGCGATGCACACCACCACGATCAGGGCCAGCATGACCGCGTACTCGACCGCGGTCGGGCCGTCTTCCGC
>JBJSXS010000393.1:0-4908 GCA_046086545.1 Gemmata sp. | reverse complement strand
CCCGTACGTCGAAACCGCGGACCAGGTGCGCGGGCTGGTCGGCGCGGTGAAGCTGCGCCCGCTCAAGGGGCGCCGGCTGACCGACGCGCTCCGCGCCCGCTCGGCGCTGGAGCCGGAGCTGGCCGAGTACCTGGAGAAGCGCAACGGGGACAAGGTGCTGATCGCGAACATCGAGAGCGTGCCGGCCATCGAGAACCTGCCCGAGATCTGTGCCGTGCCCGGCCTCGACGCGGTACTCATCGGGCCGCACGACCTGTCGTGCAGCCTGGGCATCCCGGAGCAGTACGGGCACCCGCGGTTCGACGCCGCCGTGCGCACGATCCTCCGCACCGCGCGCGAGCACGGGGTCGGAGCGGGCGTCCACTTCTGGCTCGGCATGGAGCAGGAGATCGCGTGGGCGCGGGCCGGCGGCAACCTCGTGATGCACGGCTCCGACCTCGCGGCGTTCACCCGGACGCTGAAGGCGGAGATCGACCACCTGCGCGCGGCGCTGGGGTGAACCAACGAGCCGGGGGCGAGGCCCCGGGCACCGAGGCGCTGATGACGTCGCTCCCGCCCGCCCCACCCCCGCTGTCGCGCGCCGGCCGGCTCACGGTGCTGGCGGTCGCGTTCCTCGGGTGGCTCGGGGCCGGGGTGCACATGGCCATCACGCAGCAGACCGGGCGCGCCGCGTCGGTCGACCTGCTCGGCCGCACCGGCGCGCTCGACCCTGCCGTGTTCGTCGCGCTGAACCGGCGGCAGGAGGCGGCCCGCGTGACGCCCGGGGCGGCCCTCGCCGAAGCGGACGCGACGCGACTGAAGGGGTGGGAGGTGCGGGTCGCGCGGTGGTTCGCGTGGAACCAGTGCGCGTTCCTGTTCGGGGCGGCGGCCGGGGGGCTGCTGTTCGGGTGGGTCGGCGACCGGGCCGGGCGGTCGCGCGCGATGGCGCTCAGCATCTGCACGTACTCCGGGTTCGCCGCGCTCGCCGCGCTGGTGCGATCCCCGGAGCAGTTCGTCGCCGCGTGGTTCCTCGCGTGCCTGGGCGTCGGCGGGATGTGGCCGAACGGGGTCGCGCTGGTCGCGGAGGCGTGGTCGGGGCTGTCGCGCCCGGTCGCGGCCGGGGTCATCGGCACCGCGGCCAACGTCGGGCTGTTCCTCGGCGCCACGGCCGCGAAGGTGGAGCCGGTCACGCCGGACCACTGGCGCTGGATGACGCTCGTCGGCGCCGCCCCGCTCCTCCTGGGCGTGTTCGCATTGTGGGGCGTGCCGGAGTCGCCGCAGTGGCTCGCGGCCCGCGCCGCGCCGCCCGACGCGCCGGCCGCGGCGGCGCGAGCGGGCGCGGTGTTCCGCCCGCCGCTGTTGTGGCTCACACTCGTCGGGATCGTCCTCGCGACGACACCCGTCGTGGGCGGCTGGGGCACGGCGAACTGGATGACCCCGTGGGCCGAAAAGGCGGGCGGCGCGGCGCTGCGCGCCGACGTGCTTCAGGTCCGCGCCCTGACGGGCATTCTGGGGAGCCTGCTCGGGGGCTGGATCGCGAGCGCGGCCGGGCGGCGCGCCACGTACTTCCTCGTCAGCCTCGCGTCGCTCCTGACCGCGCAGTACATCTTCTGGTTCCTGGTGCCGACGGACCGCTGGTTCCTCACCTGGGTGGCTGTGCTGGGGTTCGTGAGCGGCATCTACTTCGGGTGGCTCCCGCTGTGCCTTCCGGAACTGTTCCCGACGCGGGTGCGCTCGACCGGCGCGGGCGTGAGCTTCAACTTCGGGCGCATCCTGACCGCGACGACGCTGTTCGCGAGCGGCGCGCTGATGGGGCACTTCGGCGGCGACTACGCCCGCATCGGGCGCGTCACCGGGCTGTTCTTCGTGTTCGGTATGGTCGCGGTCCTGTTCGCCCCGGACACCAGCGAGAAGCCGCTCGCGGACTGAACCGGCCGGTCTGCGGGCCCCACCTTTTCGGCCGCTCCTCCGTGTCGCAGAAGCGCGGCGACCGCCTTTGGCCCCGCAGCTTGCGGACCGTGTTCGTGGGAACCGCTGCCAGGGTCGGCGAGTGCGATGGATGTGGTACTTCGGCAGCGCCTTCCAGAACTTCGCCACGCCGGGGCGCGTTATCTGGGGTTAGCGGGCTCGCTTCGCGGGTCGGGCTGATGGGCGAACACCGCAGGCAGCGCGAGGGGCATCCGCCCGATGCCCGCGGTGTTGCCCCGCACCCTTCAGCGGGTCATGGCGCCCTCGCCCTGCTGTCTGTCGGCCGTTACCGCTGGTAGATCGGCACGATGCCCTTTTCGAGTTGCAGCAGGCACAGGTTGACGCTGGTGGTGTACACCGGGCCGATGCCGCCCCCGAGGCCGGCGCCGCCCGCGAGCCACCCGCCGCTGGCCTTGTCCTGGCTGGTGAGGATCTGCTCGAAGTAACAGTCCTTGAACCGCGCCCAGGAGAGCCACTTTTCTTTGTCTTTTTGCTCCGGGAACAGGTCGCCGTACTTTTCGTCACCCAGAATGTACATCGCCTGGCCGAAGTAGTAGGTCTGGTACTCGTTGTGCGCCTGCCGGGTCTTCGACAGGAACGTGTTCTCGTTGTCCTTGCAGTACTTTAGCCACCGCTTGGGCAGGTCGCCCTTGTACTGGCCGGCGCTGAACCCGCAGCACAGCCCGGCGGCCGTGAGCGCCGGGCGCCCGGCCCCGCGCCCGCCGCCCCCGCCGTAGTTGTAAATCACCCCGCCGTCGGGGGTGGTGCAGGCTTCGAGGTAGTTGATCGCTTTGTCGATGTTCTCCTTGGGCACCGGGATGCCCGCGTTCCGCGCCGCCCGCAGCCCCTGGAGCGCCGTGATCGTCACCGACCCTTCGTCGAACCCGTTGCCGTCGTTCGCGCTCACGTAGCCCCACCCGCCGATGTCAACCTCCTTGCCCTCGGCCTTGCGGTGCTTCTTGTTGGTCTGCGCCTTGCAGATGAACTCGACCGCCTTCTTGAGGAGCTTTTCGAGCTTCTCGCGCTGCTCCTTGTCCTCCTCCTCGCCGTACACGCTCGCCAGGAACATGGTGCCGAACCCCTGGCCGTACATGTAGCGCACGGATTCCGTCGGGTTGCGGGCGTCGCCGAGCATGCCGTTGGGCTGCTGCCGGGCCGGGGCCAGGAACCAGTCCACCGCCTTCTTCACCTGGTCCGAGTACTTGCCCTCCTTTAGGGTGCTGCCCTCCATCAGGAACGCCATGCCCGCCAGAGCCGTCATGGTGGTCGGGTACTGGCCCCCCTGCGCCTCCCAGTGCCCGTCCTGCATCTGCGACTTCTTGAGGTAGTCGAGGCCCGCGGTGACCGCCTTCTCGATGTCCTTCTGCTGGGCCTTCTTCTTGTCCCTGTCGTCGGCGGCGTCCGCCGGGCGCGGGGCGGGCACGGCGACCACGGCCCCGGCCACGAGCGCCGCGGCGACCGCGAGGAACCAGTTCCGGGGCATGACGTGTCTCCAGGGTGGGCGGACGGCCGCTCTCGTTTGCAGACGATTGACGGCACCGGGGGCTGTCGCGGGTCGGGCCGTCGGGAGGGGCAGTTACAGTACAAGTGTACCGCACGAACCGAACCGCGCCACGTCATTTCCGCGGCGCGGGGCCGGACCCGGGTGCCCGGCGGTTCGGGCCTCACTTTATGAGTTTTTTCACCACGTTGCCCGCGACGTCCGTGAGCCGGAAATCGCGGCCCTGGAACTTGTAGGTGAGCTTCGTGTGGTCGAGGCCGAACAGGTGCAGGATGGTGGCGTGCAGGTCGTTCACGTGGATCGGGTCTTCGACCACGTTCCAGCCGATGTCGTCGGTCTTGCCGACCACCTGCCCGCCCCTGATGCCGCCGCCGGCGGCGAAGATCGAGAACGCGAACGGGTGGTGGTCGCGGCCGGTCACGTTGGTGCTGCCGCCGCGGTTCTCGCCGAGCGGCGTGCGCCCGAACTCGCTGAGCCACAGCACCAGCGTGCTGTCGAGCAGCCCGCGGCGCTTGAGGTCGGTGATGAGGGCCGCGACCGGCTGGTCGGCCATGAGGCAGTTGTGCGGCAGCTCGGTGTCGAGGTTCGAGTGGTGGTCCCACGACGCGTGAAAAAGTGACACGAACCGCGTGCCGCGCTCGACCAGGCGCCGCGCGAGCAGGCAGTTCGCGGCGAAGGCGCGGAACTCGCCCTTCGCGCCGCGGGTTTTCACGTCCGGCTCCGCGCGGTCGAGGCCGTACGCGTCGAGCGTCTTGCGGTCCTCGCCGCTGAGGTCGATGAGTTCCGGCGCGGCCGACTGCATCTTGTACGCGAGTTCGTAGGCCGCGACGCGGGCGTTGATCTCCGGGTCGCCGACGGTCGCGTGGCGGATGCCGTTGAGGTCGCGCACCGCCTCGACGGTGGCCGACTGCATCGCGTCGGAGAGGCCGCCCGGGTTGTTCAGGTTCAAGACCGGTTCGCCCTTGTTGCGGAACAGGACGCCGGCGTGCGTGCTGGGCAGGAACCCGCTGCCCCAGTTCGAGGTGCCCCCCGAGGTGCCGCGGCCCGCGTTCAGCACGACGTACCCGGGGAGGTTCTTGCCCTCGCTGCCCAGCCCGTAGGTGAGCCAGGCGCCCGCGCTGGGGCGCCCGAACATCGTGCTCCCGGTGTTCATCAGCAACTGGCCAGGGTGGTGGTTGAACGCCTCCGTGTGCATCGAGCGGATCAGGCAGATGTCGTCGGCCACCGCGCCGAGCTTCGGCAGCAGGTCCGACAGCTCCGTCCCGGACCGGCCGTGCTTCTTCCAGGTGCGCTTGCTGCCCAGTACGCGCGCCGTCTCCTTCTGGAGGAACGCGAACCGCACGCTCTTGGTCAGCGAGTCCGGCAACTTCTGCCCGTGCAGCTCGTTCAGCCGGGGTTTCGGGTCGAAGAGGTCGAGCTGCGACGGCGCGCCCTCGAGGTAGATGCAGATGCAGCTCTTC
>JBJSXS010000392.1:0-5890 GCA_046086545.1 Gemmata sp. | reverse complement strand
CCGGCGGCGGTGGGCGCCGCCGGGGCGTCCTGCGGCGCGTGGCGCGCGGCGGGCGGGTCCGGCACCGGGCCGCCGCCGGTCGGCGCCGCCGGCGCGTCGGTGTTGACGGGACCGTTGGTCGGGTTCGTGGGGCTCATTCCTTCGCCTCCGGCAGCGGCACTTCCGCCTTCCTGAGCGCCAGCAGGTACGCGACCAGCGCGTCGCCGTCGGCGGTCGGCACCACCTGGTACTCGTCCTCCGGCGTGGTGAGCCAGAAGTCGAGCAGGCGCCCCTTGCCCTCGGCGGTGGCGATGTCGATGGCGCCGGGGTCGCCGGCGGTGTACGCCCGCACGAGCGCCTCGCCCTGGCGCGCCAGGGTCGCGTCCCACTCCTTGGCGCTGGGGCGCCACCGGTAGCCCGGGTCCACGGTCCACTCGCGCCCCAGGGACAGCGCCTTGTCGCTCCGGGCGCCGGTCACTTTTTCGCGGGTGTAGAAGAACGCGAACGACGGCATGATGCTCCACGCGTTCGCGCTCCGCGGGCTGAACAGGTGCGTGTGGTGCCACGCCTCGGACGGGTTCCGCACGCCGATGTTGGCCAGGTCCGGCCCCGTTCGCATCGTGCCCAGCATGGTCGGGTTGTCGTAGATGTAGTCGCGCGGCACGGTGCGGCGCAGCCCGTAGCTGCGCTTGATGTCGGCTCCGGTCCTGTGCTCGCCGTTCTCGTCCCACCAGTCCCCGAACTTCTCGCTCCGCACCTGCTGCGAGTGGCAGTACATGCACCCGTTGTGCTGGTACACGCGCATGCCGGCCAACTCGCGCCCCTGGAGCGGCCGCGGGTACGGCGCGTCGCCCTCGTTCTTCTGGTACGGCCGTTCCTGGTCGAGCTGCCGGTGCGGGAACACGATCAGGCCGAGCCAACTCGACGAGAAGGTGAGCAGCGCGCCCAGGAACACGACCATCCCGCGATCCATCTCAGCCTCCGAAGAACCTGCCCCCGGCCCCATCCCTGTGGGGAAGGGGAGTCTAGACCTTTGCCTGCCGCCGCCGCTTCCGAACTGTCGACGCGGCTGCCCCCTACCCGTTAGGGGGCTCCGGGGGGCATGTCGGGGGCGGTTCGGTGAAGTACGTTGGGCCGGTGCGCCGCTTGCCCCACCCGCTCAGGTTCATCACGAACGATGTCGCGAACGCCGCGTGCCCGATGCCGATCAGGATGCCGCACAGGGTCCGCGCGAACAGGTGCGGCTGGAGGTACAGCACGATCCTGGCGAACGGCACGTCCGGGTTGTTCATCATGCGCCCCTGCCACCACCCGCCGACGCTGAGCGACACCACGTACCCCGTGATGCCCACCGCCGCCGCCCAGAAGTGGACGCGGATCAGCGCGCTGCAGGGCCACTCGCGCCCGGTCAGCCGCGGGATCATGTAGTAGAAGAGGCCGAACAGGATCATGGTCACGAACGCGTACGCGCCGAAGTGCGCGTGCGCCACGATGTAGTGCGTGAAGTGGACCGTCTCGCTGTACGACTTCAGCGACATGAGCGACCCCTGGAGGCTCACCAGCGTGTACGAGATCGCGCCGAACACGGTGAACCGCAGCGCCGGGCTGTACCGCAGCCGGTCGAAGTGCCCGCGCATCGTCATGTGGTGGTTGATCGCCACCGCCAGCACGGGAATGATCATCATCATGCTGCCCACGGTGCTCGCGGTGGCGAGCCACGCCGGGATCGGCCCGCCGATCAGGTGGTGCATCCCCGCCCACGCGTAGAACAGGGCCAGCGACCAGAACCCGATGACGCTCAGGTAGTAACTGTGCACCGGGCGGCCGATGATCTTCGGGATCAGGTAGTACGCGGCGCCCACGGCGATCGGCGTGAACCAGAGGCCCAGCGTGTTGTGCCCGAACCACCAGTTCACGATCGGCTGCACCACCCCGGTCGCGGGCGCCCAAAAGATGGTGAACTGCGCGACCAGGTACAGCCACGGGAACCAGAAGATCGCGCCCAGGATGTACCACTGGGTGACGTACAGGTGCGGCTCGCGGCGGCGGCGGAAGGTGGCGACCGTCCACGCCGACACGATGCCCAGCGCCGCGATGAAGAACGGGGCCGCGTACGGCGGCGCGTCGAGCCACTCGACCGACTGCCCGTCGCCGAAGATGATGCCGAACACCGCCAGGGCCGTCCCGATGTTCCACAGCGCCCCGGACAGGTACAGCATTTTGGGGTACAGCAGCTCCGCGCGCGACAGCCGGCACATGAGCCACAGGCACCCGGCCACCGACGCGAGCGACGCCCACCCGATGCCCACCGCCTGCAGGTGGGCCATGCGGACCCGGCCGAACGTCAGCTCCGCGGTGCCGGTCAGGAAGTACGGGCTGTGCAACTTGACCGAGGCGACCAGCGCGAGCGCCGTGCCCGCCAGCAACCAGAACACGGCCGCCGAGGCGAACAGCAGCACCGGCCCGCGGCACGACGCGTCGATGGCGGCCCGCTCGGCCGCCGACCTCGCGCGGTCCCGCGCGGACAGTTCAGGTGCGTTCGTCACTGGCGGCATGTCGGGTCGGCTCGTCCGTGTTCAACGTCGGCCCGCCGGGGCCGGCGCCAAACGGGTAAAGGGTGGCGAGGGGCGGCGTCAGCTCGCGCGCTCGCCCGGGAACGCGTCTGTCGCTTCTCCAACCGGCTCGTCGGGCCCGAAGATCGAGCGCGCGCCCTGCTCGAAGTTGTCGAACTGGCCGTCGCGCAACGCCCACCCGAGGGCGAGCGCCGCGGCGCCGCCGAACAGCACGATGGACCCGATCACGGTGGCGAACAGTGCCACGTCCGGCCCGCTCATTTCTGGTCGCCCTTCGCCGGTTCGTTTTTCCCGGGCGGCGCCGGCGGCGGCGGGGTCGGGAACGGCATTGTGTCGTCCGGCCCCTTCAGCGTGCCGAGCAACTTCTCGCGTGCCCGGGCCCGGGACATCGTCGCGCCCACGCCGTTCAGCGCGTTCTCGTTCCGCTCCCTGATCTCATCGAGCTTCGCGGCCGCGCCCGGCCTCGGCTCCGCCCCCGCCGCGCCGGACCCGGTGCCGTCGCCGCCCGGCACCGCGCGCGCGAGCCACATGAGGAACAGGAACGCGAACAGCGCGCCGCCCGCCACGCCCACCGTGACGAGCGGGAAGCGGTCGGGGGCCGGCGGCGGGTTCGGGGCGCTTGTGTCGGCCATCGTTGTTGGTGGTCCGTGGTCGGTGACACCGGGCGGCACCGATTCGCGGGCGTTCGGCTTTCGCGGCCGGCGGCCCGCTCCTCTCACGGCGTCTGGTTCTCGTACCCGATCGTCTCGTTCAGCCGCGCGTCGCGGACCGGTATCAGTGGCGCCCGCGCGAGGCCCCGGGCGGTCGACAGCAGCAGCACGCCGAACAGGCACACCGGCGCGGCCGCGTCCAGCCAGTGCGGGCGGACCGTGTCCGGGTGAAGTACCGGCAGCACCTGCCAGTAGAGATCATACGCGTGCATCGCCAGAATCCACGCGCTCGCCAGCGCCAGTCAGCCCGGCGACCGCTTGTGCGCCCGCGGCAGCAGCAGGAAAAACGGCACGCCGCAGTACAGGATCGGGAGCAGCACGCTGAGCGGGTACCACGCCCCGTTGCGCCGCAGGAGGTAGAACTGCGTCTCCTCCGGCACGTTCCCGTACCAGATCAGTAAGTACTGCGCGAACGCGACGTACCCCCAGAACACCGTGCAGCCGAACAGCAGCTTCCTGACGGCGTGCAGGTGCTCCACCGTGACCGTGTTCCGCAGGAACCCGGCCGCCCGGAGCGACAGCACGATGAGGGCGCACGTCGCGAGCGACCCGCACAGCCCGCCGGTCCAGAAGTACACACCGTAGACCGTGCTGAACCACGAGTACTGCAGGCTCATCAGGATATCGAACGCGAAGAACGTGCTCGTCAGCCCCAGGAGCGCGACGCCCGACGGCGCCCACCGCTGCATCTTCCGCGTGAGCGCCACACCGCCGACCGCGTCCTGCTCGAGCGACCAGTTGCGCATCGCGACCGAGTACCCGATCCACACCGCGAAGTAGAGCGCGAGGCGCGCCAGCAGGAACCCCGTGTTGAAGTACACGTGCCTGACGTACCACAGGTGCTTCAGGCGCCCGTCGGTCGGCTCGGCCCCGTGAACGAAATGATACCACGCGTGCAGGTTCCCGGTGAAGGTGCCGATGAGGATCGGTACGAACAGCACCGCGAGCGGCAGCAGCGCGCGCGAGATGTTCTCGAACACGCGGCGCAGCCCGACCGACCAGCCGGCGTCGGACACGTGGTGGATCAACGTCCAGAACAGGGCGCCGAGTGCGACGTCGAGCGCGAACACGTAGCCGAACAGGTAGGAGTGGTAGAACTGTCGCGGGCTCGCGAACAGCCCGGCGACGGGCAGCAACCCGGCGCCGAGTACGACCGCGGTGAGGGCGCGCAGCCCGCCCGCGAGCGCGCCGCCCATCGGCGCGACGCTGTCCGGCAGCCCCGCCGGGTGCGCGAGCGGCGGGCCGCCGGTGCCGTCGGTGCCGGTCGCGCTCATCACTTCTTGCCCACCAGCGGGTTCCCGTATGCGAACTGCAGCTCGCGGATGTAGGCGACGACCGCCCACCGGTCGAGCGCGTCACTCACCCGATGGCCGCTCCCGGGCATCGCGCCCTTGCCGGTCACGATGGTGCTGAACAGCTGCCCGTCCGGCTGCGCCTGCACCTCGGGCGTGAGCACGTTCGCGGGCGGCACGCTCAGCCCGTACGCGCCCACGATGCCGTAGGCGAGGTCGCCGCCGCCCCCGCGCCCGCTGGTGCCGTGACAGACGGCGCAGTGCCGGTCGAATTGCGCCCGCCCGCGGTTCAGCAGCGGCTCCCACCCGCCCGCGCGCTCGACCGCTCGCCCGGGCAGGCGGTTCACGAAGTGCCCTTCGCCGGTGAGCTTGTTGTTCTCCCACTTCGGCCCGGTGAAGGTGCCGTCGGCCCGCTTCGCGCTCGCGTCCGCGATGCCGAAGTAGAACCGCTCGTCCGCCCTCAAGAAGTCGGGGTTCGGCCCGGTGTGTGTGCCCGCGTCGGCCGCGTAGTCGGCGCCGTCGAACGGCACCGTCCCCGCGGGCGGGCGGCGGCTGCTGCGGCCGTCAGCGAAAAACTTGCTCCCGGCCTGGCTCGTGTACTTCGCCTGGTACTTCATGTCGAGGAAGAAGTGCCACGGCCGGTCGGCACTGGCGCGCCCGCGGAACCCCAGCACCGCGACCGCCGCGCCGAACGTAACGAGCAGCGCGGTGAGCATGTAGAGGTACGACATCGCGCGGCCCCGCGCGCCGAGCCACGACGCGAGTGCGGTGACGGCGAGCAGCACCGCCGCGCCGCTCAGGATCGCGCTCAGCGCGCCGTTCATGAACACGTTCGGGTCGGTGCCGTACACGGATCACGCCTCCACCACGGCCACGTGCTTGCCGCCGAGCGCCGCCAGCAGCGCCCGTGCCTCATCCGGGCTGAAACGCGCGTCGCGCGCCTCGATCGTCAGGAAGAACCCGCCTTGCGTGCTGCGCCCGAACGTCGGGTGGCTGTCGAGCGGGTGGAAGAACCGCGGCAGCCCGCACAGCCCCAGGAGCGCGAACAGCGTGAACAACGCCGCGAACAGCAGCCCCGTCTCGCAGAGCACCGGGACGAACGCCTCCCAGGACCGGTACTCCTTCCCGCCCACGATGGTCGGGTAGTAGTACGCCATCAGGTAGTACTGCGTGCTCGCCGCGGCCGCGACCCCGGTGAGCCCCCCCGCGAGCGTGAACAGCGGTACGCGGCTGCGCGGGCGGCCGATCGCTTCCTTCATGCCGCGGACGTAGAACGGGGTCCACGCGTCCACGTGCCTGTACCCCGCGGCCGCCGCCGCCCGCGCCGCCGCGAGGA
>JBJSXS010000391.1:0-7182 GCA_046086545.1 Gemmata sp. | reverse complement strand
TTCTCCGGCCCGTGGCACTTCACGCAGTGGGCGGTAACGAACTGGGTGGCCGGAGCGCCGGGGGTGCCCGCCGGCTTCGCCGGTGGCTCGCGGCCGACCAGCGCCGGGGCGAACGCGAGGAGCGGGATCCAGAGGAGTCGTGTCATGAGTGCTCGTGATCTCGACTGGCACGGACGGGAATCGTCACACTGAACCCCGATCGCGGAAGGGCCAGACGGCGGAACGCGAGCGGAACCGTCCCCGCAACTCGACACCCACATAAAAGGGAGTCTGGACGGCCGCGTGCGGCGGTAGGACTCGAAGGGATCGTACTCGCCGGCGGTATGTGGCGAGCGGGAGTCGCCTGAAGATCGCAAGCGGCATCAGAGTGGTGAACGGAGTCTACCTGTCGTCGGGCCGGAGCGCGATTCGAAAACCGAGGTAGGCACCCCGGTAGGAAGAGGGGTCGCGACCGACGCGACTCGCGGAGCGAGCGCGGTGTGGCGCGCTGGACCAACCGCCACCCCGCTGGACACGCGCGGTCCCGGCAAGGGGTCCGGTGGGATCCTTCACCTTGCCCGTCGTGTAACCCTCCGGATCGTACCAGTCCTCGCACCACTCCCACACGTTCCCGTGCATGTCGTGTAACCCAAATGCGTTCTTCTTGAACTGGCCCGCGGGTGCGGTCCAGGCGTGCCCGTCCTTGGCTTTGATGCCGAGCGTCCACGCCGGGAACTTGGCCCGTGCCATCGCGTCTGCCACGTTCCCCGTCGCCGCCAACCCTTCCGGATCGTCCCCGTGTGCGTAAGCCGTCTTCGTACCGGCCCGGCACGCGTACTCCCACTCGGCCTCCGTCGGCAGGCGATATGCTTTCTTCTCCTTCTCGCTCAGCCACTTGCAGAACGCCTTCGCGTCGTTCCAGCTCACGTTCACGACGGGGTGCTCGTCGGTCTGCTCGAAGCCGGAGTTCTTCCACGTACACTTCGCGTCCATCACGAACTTCCCGACCGCGTCTGGCCCCCAACTCCCCTTGCCGTCCCTCTCCGCGTCGGTTTGGTGCCTGGTGGCCTTCACGAACTCCCTGAACTGCCCGACCGTTACCTCGTGGGCACCGAGGTAGAAGCCCTTCGTCAGTTCCACCTCGTGCGGTGCCTCGTCCTTTTCTCGACCGATTTCGCTCTCCGGCGAGCCCATCAGGAACGTCCCCGGCGGGACGTAGACCAGCTTCATCCTGAGCGTGTTTGTGATCTCTCGGGACTGCAAGCCGTACACGGTTCGCGAGTTACCATGGAAGAACTTGGTGACGGCCCTCTCGCCCTTCGCGCTGAAATAGTCCCGCACGATCCCGACGACCGCCTCGTAGGGCGCCCCGCCGTCGGAAACCGGCCAGTTGCTCCCGAAGAGGAGCCGGTCCTCGCCGAAGAACTTCCAGAGCGAGTCGAAAACCGGGGTGTAGTACTCCACCTCGCGCGGGGCCGGCTTCTTACCTGTCTGTTCGACGAGGGCCGACACCTTGCAAACGACGTTCGGGAACTTCGCCGCAGCCGCCATGCCCTCAAGCCACTTCGCGGGCGGTTCCTTCCCATCGATGCGCAGGTTTGCGGCGTGGTTGATGACGATGCGCAACTTCGGCAGCTTCGCAGCGAGTAGGGCCACGTCGGCCGGCAGGTCCGGGCCGCCGTTCACGTCCAGCGTGAGGTCCAGTTCGACCAACAGCTTGCACCGCTCGGCGAGGTTCCCCTTCAGCCCGGTTCGGAGGTCGTCGTGCGAGATGCGGATGCCGCGGTAGAGCGGACTCCTCGCGAGCCGGCGCAAGTTCTTCTCGAAGTCGTCCGAGGCCGGGTCGAGCCGCCCGACGACACCGACGATGAACGGCTCTTTCGCGGCCAGGTCGAGCAACCACTGGTTGTCCTCGACCCACGGGCTGGCCTCGACCACGACGGTTCCGATAACGCCGAACGGTTCGGACAGTCGCTTGTACTCGTCAGGCAAAACCGGGCGGTACAGTCGCTTGTCGGTCTTGCCCGGCCACGGCACACCTTGTGGGCGCGTCGGATCGTAGAAGTGCGTGTGTGTGTCGATGATCGGGACTTGCGACTTCCTGTCCTGCTGGTTCGCCGGTGCCTCCTTCGCTGGAGTCAGGCCGGCGGCAGTGAACAGCACCGAAGCCAGGACGTACCCAACCATTCCATCTCCCGAGTTGCTGGACTCAGCCGTGTGGGGACTCGCGTTGGTTCACTTCACGGCACGCAGACGACGCGGAACCCGGCCGCGCCGTACCGGCCGCCGAGCCCCACGAGGTACCGGGTCGCGCACCGGCAGTCCCGCGGCGCGCTGTAATATGCCCCGCCGCGCAGGAGCGGGCGCTCTTCCCCCTGCGTTTTCACCTGGAGCTGATTCCGCTCCTTCGGCAGGTTCGCGTACTTGCCGTAGTAGTCCCCGACCCACTCCCACACGTTGCCGTGCATGTCATACAGGCCGAAGGCGTTGGGCTTGAACTGCCCGACTGGGGCCGCGAAGACGTGGCCGTCCTTGGCTTTGATCGCCTTCGGGTTCGGGAACCGTTCGTTCCACGTCGCATCGGCCACGTTGGCGTACTTCGCCAGTTCCTCGTCGTCGTCACCGAACGCGAAGCGCCCGGTGCTGCCGGCGCGGCACGCGAACTCCCACTCCGCCTCGCCCGGCAGGCGCACCTCCCGCAGGCCGACCTTGCCGTCGGCCTTCTTCGCCAACCACTCGCAGAACTTCCTGGCGTCGGCCCGCGTGATGTTCGTCACCGGGTGCTCGTCCGACTGACCGGGGGCACCCGTGTTCGTCCAACTGTACTTCCTGTCGCGCCCCTCGAACTTCTTGAGCTCCGCGCTCCAGCCGTAGCCGCCGTCCGTTTGTTCGGTCTCGGTCTTGTAGCCGCTGTCCTCGATGAAGCGGCGAAACTGGCCGCGGGTGACCTCGAACTGCCCGATGAAGTAGTCGTCGGTCAATGTGACTTGCTGCTCGTTCTCGAACTCCATCGAGTCGGGCCGTTTCCCCGAGTGGTATTTGGTCACCACCTCATCCTGCTCGTCCTTGGAAGAACCGATCAGGAACCTCTTCCCCTTCGCCGGCACCTTCACAAGCCTCAACTCAACGCCCTTGCCGAGGTCGAACACGAGGTACTCGAATTCCTTCTTCAGTTTGGCGTCGTTCGCCTTGAGGACGCTGGGGTTGGCCTTTGCCTCCTCGTGTTCCGCGGCAAGAGGGGTGCACGGAGCGAGCGCGGTGAGAACGAACGCGGCGGATACGGGGATCCGATGTCTCATCGCCGGTCACCCTTCGGTTTCGTCCAGGTTTGCGACCACACCAGGCAGCAACTCGACGCGGGTTTGCCGAACCGCTCTTGCGGAACCACTTGCTCCTCGCCGACCCGATAGTGCGTCGATCACAACCTGCCCGCCCAGCACGGCAACGCCGAGGCGGCTCTCGAACCGCTCGCGGATCGCCTTATTGCCGTCGATCGCCACCAATAGGTCGCAATTCAGCTCGTGCCGCTGCGGTGGCTGGACGGATCGAGCACCGTCAGGGTGCCAATGGGACGATTGGATTTTCATGGCTGCTCCACCAGCCAGATGTTGCGGTACAGCACGCGGCGCCCGAACGCCTCGAACCAGATCGGCCCGTCCGCGGTCTCCGGACCCTTGAAGCCGTGCGGGGTCGGGCCGTTGACCTCCAACTTGTCCACGGTCTGGTGCCCGTTCAGCTCCACCGAGATCACCGCCTTCGCCGTCTTTTTCCCCTTGTCATCGAAACGCGGCGCCTTGAAGTCGATGTCGAGGGTCTGCCAGACCAGCGGCGGGAGGCACGAGTTCGGCACCTTGCTCGGGTAGGTGAACACGCTCCCGCAAACCCGCGGCGCACCGTTGCCCTTCACCACGGGAAACTTCGATACCTTGCTCTTGTCGTCGAGTATCTTGGGCCGTTGCGGACTGGTCGCCCCGGACAGGTCGAAATCGAACCCGAAGCTATCCCCGATCGCCACCTCGTAGCGGGAAAGCATGTAGACGCCCGCATCCGCCCTGCGCCACGGGATGTTCTGCGGTTCCCAGCCGGTCAGGAACTCCACGTGCAAGGTGTAGTCCCGGAACTTCCGCTTTGTGACCGCCCCCGCCATCAGGCTCCCTTCGAACATCAGCGGGGCGGTCATCCCCTCAATGTCCTTGCTTTCCTCGAACGCGTCCACGTTCGGCTTCGCGCCCCCGAAGAGCACGACCGCACCCGCGGGCGGTTGCTTCCCCAACGTCGGACTCTTGCGTTCCACCCGCTTCAGCAGGAACTTCTGAGCACCGCGCTTGAGCGTTAGACCGTTCTCATCGAGGACCGCGCTGGCCCCGTCGTCACCCGGAGAACGGAACTCCACTTTCCCGTCCGACAGGGGGCCGCTTTCCAACAGGCCGTACCGCCCGCCGTCCCAGCCGTCGCCCGGCAATCCGCCTTCCAGGACCAGCGCGTGGAACGATTTGTCGCCCCGTGCGACCACCTGAATGCCGACCTGCTTTTCTCCGTCCTTGCCGACGTATTCGCCCTGCAACTTCAGTTCGACTCCGATCGTCTGTGCGTCGAACAGTTTCTTCGCTGCGGCCTCTCCCGCCTTGTCCAGCGGCTGAGCCGGTGCTTCCGCGGCCAGCACCGCGACCAGCCCAAGAGCCAAACCGGTGGGTAACATTTTCATCGTGCTGCCCTTTCGTTCCGTCAGACGGCTGCCAGTTGTACTGCTGGTCGATTGTAACGGCTGTAACGGACGCGAGCCTTAGTGCGGTGCGAGAACCGTCTTCTTGTCCGGCCGAGTCGGCGGGCACCAGCCACAGCCGGTGCCCGCCGTGAGGGTCATTGCTTGGTCGCTAACGAGAGTATCTGGACTCTCCCCTCGGCATCGGCGATGGCCAGCAACTTGCCGTCCTGAGTGATCGAAATCGCGTGGAGTGTCGGGGTGAATGGGCCCTGCTTATTCTTGTCCTGGAGCGACAGGTTGAGTTCGTGGACCTGCGCGCCGTCGCTGAGCTGCCACGCCTTCACCGCTCGGTCGCGACCGCAGGTGAAGACGTGTTTGCCGTCGGGGTGGAAGGCCAGATCGGTGGCCCCTCGAACGTGCGCCGGGGTCAGTTCGCGGACCTTCTCGCCGGTCGCGGGGTTGAGCAGAAACACCTTTCCCGCCGGCCCGTCGCGGTCGATGCTGCCCACGCAGAACGCGAGGTGCTTCCCGTCGTCCGAAAAGCGCACTGTGGTCACGCCCCCGGACAGCCCTTTGCTGGCATCGAACCTCATCTCGCCGGTCCGTGCGTCCCAGCCGCGTAGACCGTTCTCGGCTTCTTTTTCCGTCAGGTGGGGGAGTTGCTCCGCCGTCACTACCAACTTCCCGTCCGGGGAGATGTCGAGAGCGCGAACCCACTGCTTCACCTTCCAGCGGCGTTGTTCGGTGCCCTTCTGTGCGTCCGACAGGATCACCAGTTTCGAGTCGTCGCCGGTGACCAGCGTTTTGCCGTCGCGGGAAAGGGCGAGCCCCCAGATCCATTCCTTGTGCCCCGCGAACTCGCGGATCGGCTTCTGCTCGACGACCTTCGCGGTCACCGGCGGCGGCGGGTCGGGGAGCTTGGCGACTTTCTCCGTGACGCCCACGAACCTGTAGCCGTCGTTCATCACGATCGTGCCGGGGTTGCCGTCGCTCGCGAGTGCGTCCCAGAACCGGACGGTCCGGTCGTTGCCCGCGGAGATCAGCGTCTTGCCGTCGGGGGTCACGAGGAGCCGGTTGATCGGCCCGGTATGCCCGACGAGCCGCCGGGCCGGCTCGGGGCTCTTGTCGCCAGTTGAGGGGAGGTTCCAGATCAGGAGGTCCCCGCGCCGGTTGGCGGCCGCGACCTTGTCGCTGCCGATGAACGCGACCGCGGAAACCACGTCGCCGCTCCAGGGGAGCGTGTACAGGACCTTCGCCTCGGAGAATGGGTTCGCCACGGTGCCCGTCCGGGTTCAACAGGGAGGACGGGTCGCGGGACCCGTCGGCGGTGGTGGGAGGGACTCGTCCCGTCTGCGGTGAAGGGCGGGTCGAAGACCCGTCCGACGAACGACTACCCCAACAGTTGCTCGATCGGCTTGGCCCCTTCCGGTGTGGCCCAGATCGGCCGGCTGCCGAGGAAGTGCTTGGCGCGGTGGTTGACGCCCATGGCCTTGTAGATGGTCGCGATGAAGTCCGCTTCGCCCACCGGGTTCTCCACGACCTCGAAACCGTCGCGGTCGCTGGAGCCGTAATGCTGGCCGCCCTTGATGCCGCCGCCGGCCAGGACGGTCGTCCACGCCCGGCCGAAGTGGTCACGACCCGCCCGGACGTTGATCGCGGGGGTGCGGCCGAACTCGCTTGTCCACACGACCAGCGTGTCCTTCAGCAGGCCGCGCTGCGTCAGGTCGTCCAGCAGCGAACCCCACGCCGGATCCATGGTCGAGTAAAGCGCCTTGGAGATCGGGAAGTTGTCCATGTGGGTGTCGTGGCCGCCGTGCCCGACCTCCACGAACGACACGCCGGCCTCGACCAGTTTCAGCGCGGTGAAACAGCCGCGGCCGAACTTGGTGTCGCCGTAGCGGTCTTTGGCTTTTTCCCACTCGGCGCTGACGTCGAACGCCTTGCGGGCGCGCATCAGGCGAACCGTCCGCAGCTCGGCCGTGCTGTGGGACGCGAACGGCTCGCCGGGGCGCGGCTCGGCGAACCGCTGCTCCATAAAGTCCAGCAACTCGCCGCGACGGCCCTGCACTTCGGCCGGGACGCTCGGGTTGGCGAACCCCGGAAGTTTGCCGTCCTCGGCCACCACGAACGGCTCGTGCTTCGGGCCGAGATAACCCGCGCCATAAATGCCGCTTCCCGACCCAATCTTGACGAAGCTCGGCAGGTCGCTTTCCGGGTTCTCGCAGTACTTGGCGATCATCGCGCCAGCTTCCGGGTGTGGAAACCGCTCGCCCGGATGATAGCCCGTGTGCATGTAATAGCCGCCGGGGCCGTGATCGGGCGTCTTGGTCCGCATGCTGCGAATGATCCCGAGCTTGTCGGCGTGGCGTGCAATGTTCGGCAGGTACTCGCAGACCTGGATGCCGGTGACCTTGGTCTGCACGGGACGGAACTCGCCACCGGTCGGCCGACCCGGCTTCATGTCGAAGGTGTCGATCTGGCTGACGCCGCCCTCCATG
>JBJSXS010000390.1:0-3042 GCA_046086545.1 Gemmata sp. | reverse complement strand
TCACCACGACATCTTTCTCGACTTCGACCTGCAGGGCCACGACCCCGCCGGCCTCCTCGACCAACCCGGTCACCCGAATCCACATGCTGTACGGGGTGTCCTTCGCGCTCTTCACCTCGACGATCTTGTCCTCCGGGCGCGTCTTGTTCTCGAGCAGCGCGGCCAACTTGCCCTTCAGCTCACCGAGCGGCACCTCGGCCCCGTTGAGCGCGACTGACGTTCACGTCAGCGACACCTCGACGTTCTGCGCCTTGGTTTCGCTCGGCTTGTTCTCGCTCTGGGTGCTCGGCACCTGCTGCGGCTTGCCCTTCTGCTCCTGCGCGCTGGACGCGCAAACGACGAAGAAAATCAGCAGGTTGAATGCCAGGTCGGTGAGCAGGTTCATCACCCACGCGGAGTGCGACCCGCCCGGTGCGGCGGCCATTTAGTTCCCTCCCGCCGGGCGGAGGGCGGCGGGCCCGGGGGGCGCGTCTGAGCCCGGGGCGAACCGCAGGATGAGCGCCTCCACCAACTCGCTCGCGGTCTCTTCCGCTTCCAGGATGCGAGCGCTCACCACCGACGTGAAGTAGTTGAAGAACATGTAAGCCGGGATGCCGACCATCAGCCCCCACACGGTCACGATCAGCTTCACCTGAATGCCCGCGGCGGCGACCTTGATGATGTTCTGGTCGGCCGACATCGTGGTGATGCCCTGGAACATGAGTACCATGCCCACGACCGTGCCGAGTGACCCGAGCATCGGGGCGACGCTGGCGACGGTCGAGAGGATCGGCAGGTTCTTCTCCAGCGCCGCGGTGATGTGGGAGCTGTAGTCCTCCATCGCCTTCACCACCTGCTCCTCGATCTTGGTGGGGTCGTAGTTGAGCTTGCGGAGCAGGTTGTACCGGTGGATGCCGACCGCGAGGATCGCGGGCACCGGGCCGTGCGACCGGGCGCACAGGTCGATCGCCTCTTCCACCTTGTCCTGGTGGAGCAGGTCGAGAACCTGCCGGCGCAGCGTCTCGGCGTCAATGGCAATGAGCCGCAGCGCGCGGTACCGCTCAATCACGACCCCGGTGCCGATCACCGCCAGCAGGAGGATGGGCCACATGAACGGGCCGCCGTCGAGCATGTAGCCCATCGCCCCGGACTGCCACCACTCCTTGGCGACCGGGGCGGCTTGAGCGGCTTCTGCGAACAGCGTCAGCATGACTTCGTCGTGTTTGGTGTGTCGTGTTTGGTGTGTCGGGTTCGGCGCTCAGCGTCGGTCCGGGCCGCGTTCCCCGCAGAGGAACAGTCCGAACACACATCTGTGAGCGCCGAACAGCGGCTAGTTCTTGTCCAGCCCGCTCGACGCTTCTTCGAACTGCCGCAGCATCTCGGGCAGGGCGAGCCGCCCGCGCGCGTACTTCGCGGCCTCCGTGGCGGGGTAGTCCCAGCGGCACTTGTTGTACGCCTCGAACGCCTTCTTCATGTTGCTCGCGGTGCGGTAGCTCTCGCCCGCCCAGAACATCGCGTCGGCCGCCAGCGCGTCCTCGCGGAACGTCTTCACGAACCTGTCGAACGTCTCAGCGGCCTTCGCGTACTGCTTGTCCTTGTAGTAGCACTGGCCCACCCGGAACGCCATCTTCGGCCCCCACTTATGGCCCTCGAACTTCTCCAGGAACTTCTCGCCCACCTGGGCCGCGACCTTGAAGTTCTCCGCCTTATAGAAGTGCTCGCTGATGCGCACCATCACGTTCGCGATCAGCGGGTTCTTCGGGTACGTCGCGGCCAGCGTCACGTACGCCTCGAGCGCCTGGTTGAACTCGCCGGCCTCCTCGTAGGTCTGGGCGAGTTTGAACTGCGCGTCTGGCGCCAGCGCGTGATCGGGGAACTGCTTCACGATCACCTGGTACGCCTGCGCCGCCTCGCCGTACTGCTTCAACTCCTGTGCGAACTGCCCCAGCAGGTAAGACACCCGGGGCGTGTACTTCGGGTTCGGGTAGTCCTCGATCACCTCTCGCAGCACGCGGCGGCCCGCCTCGAGCGCGGACTTTGCGTCGCCCTCGCGGCCCAGCGCCTTGTGGCTCTTGAACAGCTCGAAGTGGCTCTCCGCGATGTGGAACTGGGTTTCCACCGCGAGCGCCTCGTCGGTGAACACCTTGCTGAACGCCTGCAGCTTGCCGTCGGTGCCGATCACCACTGCGACCGTCGCGGACGATTCGAGCTTCCCGTCCGCGGTGCTCGCGGCGCGCTCGTCGACGTACACGACCTCGATCGTGTCACCAAAGTAGCACTCCAGTTCGGGCGTGTCTTGCTTAAGGTTGCCCGGGGTCGGCTTCTCCACCGGCTTGAGCAGCACCGAGCCGGTGAACGCGCCGCTGTGGTTGAGCGTCTCGGTCAGCTCGACGGTCTCGTCCTCGCCGCGCCTGGTCTTGACGCGGACCTTGACCTTGTCCCGGTCCGGGGTGCGGTCGGCGTCGAAGTCCACGACCTTGAGGAACAGCCGCTCGCCGACGTGAACCGCGGTCATCTCCTTCTGGTACTCCGAGTCGGTACAGCTCAGCTTGCCGTCGGTGATCAAGCGGCCGCTCGCCGCGAGGGCCGCCGCGGGGCCGCCGGGTCGCCGCTCGTCCTTGTACTCGACCGCGACCACGTCCGACCCGTTCAGGTTCAGCACGCGGGTGACCAGCGCCCGGTCCGGCCGCTTGCCCTCCTCGTCCATCTCCTCTTTGGGCAGGACCGGTCCGCCGATCAGATCGCGCGGCATCGAGGCCGTGAGCGGCACCAGCGCGGCGCTCTCCTTGTTGCCGAGTTGGAGGATCACCTGTCCGGTGAACCGACCTTCGAGGAGCGCGCTGCCGGGCGCCTCGGCGCCGGTGGCGGTGCTACCCAATCGCCGGTCGTTCAGCACGCACTCCACCTCGACCTCGGCCCCGCTCGTCGTCTTCAGTTTCACGACCACCCTGCTGCGGCTGTCCTTTGCGGCGTCAGGGTCGATCACCTCGACCGTGAAGGGAGCCTCGAACGCAACCCCCGCGACGTGCTTCGGGTCGGGGTTCGGCGCCCCGGGCAGGTAGC
>JBJSXS010000389.1:0-6722 GCA_046086545.1 Gemmata sp. | reverse complement strand
CGCGCGCTCGACGCACGCGAGCGCGAGAGCCGGCTGCTCACCGAAGAGTGCTGGCGCCTGGCGCACGAGAACCACCGGCTCAAGGCGGCCAACGCCCGGCGCGTGCGGCCCCCCGAGGCGCCCGCGGCAGGAGCCCTCCCGCTGCCCCCCGACGTGCTCCGCCTACTGGTCGCGGGCACCGACGACGCGGAGTGGTTCCTCGCCGCCGGCCGGCGCGCCGCGGACGCGCTCGCCGCGCTCCTCGCGCGCAACGGCGTCGCCATCGAGTCATGCGACAGCGTGCTCGACTTCGGGTGCGGGTGCGGGCGCGTGATCCGGCACCTGCGCCACCTGCCCGCGGCGCTGCACGGGTGCGACACGAACCCGGTCGCGGTCGAGTGGTGCGGCGAGCACCTGCCGTTCGCGTCGTTCGCGGTCAACGCGCTCGAGTCAACGCTCCCCTACGACGCGGAGTCGTTCGACCTGGTTTACGCGCTGTCGGTGTTCACACACTTGCCGCCGCACCTGCAGGCGCACGGGATGCGCGAACTTCGTCGCGTGCTGCGCCCGGGCGGAGCGCTGGTGCTGTCGCTGCACGGCGACGCGCTGGCGGGAAAGCTGACGCGCGCCGAGCGCGCCGACTACCGGGCGGGGCGGCTGGTCGTGCGGGGCGGCGACCTCGCGGGCACGAACCACTGCGCCACGTTCCACCCGCCGGCGTTCGTGCGCGGGCCGTTCGCGACCGGCTTCGAAGTGCTGGAGGCGGAGCACGCGGGCGCCGCCGGCAACCCGCCGCAGGACGCATGGCTGTTGCGCAAGAACTGACGCGGCGGGCGCGGACCGGACCAACGTAACGAGCCGCGACGCGCTCGCACCAGATTGGAATCGCCCCGGGCCGCGCGTCAGCGCCGGCGCGGCACCAGCCGTCTCGCGGAGCAACCGACGGGCGCTGTTCGCGGCAGCGGTCGCGCTATGTAGTGGTCGCGCGCCGGGGTGCCGTACCGGAATGCGACCAGCTCGAGCAGGGGCAGGGCGAAGGCGCGGTCTTGAGGGAGGCGGCCGCGGCCGGGGTGGGGACGCCCGGCTCGGCGGCGGTCATGCGCGGGCGGGCACCGCGACAGCGGTTCGGTGGGCGATCTCTTTGGACCCGGGTCGCGGTCGACGGCAACGGGTCCGAACGCGCGCGGGGGCAGTTCCGCGCGTGCCGGCGGCGCGGGCTGTGCGGGCGGCGCGGCGTCCGTATCCTCTCCGCATGAACGACACCCCGCCTCCCGCGAACACCCCAGACGCGCACCGCGCCGGGCGCCCGACCAAAGGCGCCCTGCTCATCGTGTGGCTGGTCGTGTTCATCGACCTGCTCGGGTTCGGCATCGTGCTGCCCGTCCTCCCGCGACAGGCCAAGCCGTACCTCGACGCGCTGGGGCTGTACGACCTCGCGGCCGGGGCCGTGATCGGCGTGCTGTTCAGCGTGTTCTCGCTCATGCAGTTCGTGTTCTCGCCGATGTGGGGCCGCGTGTCGGACCGCATCGGGCGGCGGCCCGTGCTGCTCATCAGCCTGCTCGGATCGGTGGCCTTCTACGCGCTGTACGGGGTCGCGGTGTCGCTCCCGATGGAGCAGGCCGCGCTCGCACTCGGGCTGATGCTGGCGGCGCGCGTGGGGGCCGGCGTCGCGGGCGCGAGTGTGGGCACCGCGGCGGCCGTGATCGCGGACTGCACCCCGCCGGAGAAGCGGGCGAAGGGGATGGCGCTGATCGGCATCGCGTTCGGCGCCGGGTTCACGCTCGGGCCGCTCATCGCGTACTTCGGGTTGGCGGTCTTTGCCCAGGAGCCGTGGGGCGTCGGCGCGCTCGCGTCCGCGCTCTCGCTCGCCGCGCTGGTCATCGCGCTGATCGTCTTCAAGGAGACACGGGACCCAAGCAACAAGGCCGAAAAGGAGTTCTTCAGCCTCGCGCGGACCCGCGAGGTGCTGGCGATGCCGACGGTGGGCGCGCTGGTGCTGATCTACTTCCTGGCGATCTTCGCGTTCGCCAACTTCGAGGCCACGCTCGCGCTGCTCACCCGGGACGCGCTCGGGATGACGGCCGACCGCGACAACTTCCTGGTGTTCGCGTTCGTCGGCGCGGTGCTGACGTTCGCGGGCGGCGCGTACCGGCCGTTCGCGAAGAAGGGGTCCGAGGTCGGGCTGCTGACGTTCGGCGTCGGGGCGATGATCGTCGGGCTCGCGCTGGTGGGGGCCGTGGCGTTCCTCGCGGCGCGGCCCGACGCGCGCGGCGCGGGGTACCTGAAGCCGCTGTTCTACGCGGCGGTGTCGCTGTCGGTGGTCGGGTTCGCGTTCGTCAACCCGTCCGTGTCGGCGCTGGTGTCGAAGCGGTCGGACCCGGCGCGGCAGGGCGAGGTGCTGGGAGTGAACCAGTCGTTCGCGTCGCTCGGCCGCATCCTCGGCCCGTTCCTCGGATCGGTCTTGTTCCAGGCCGACCCGTCGCGCACACTACCGTATGTGGCGGCCGTCGGCGTGCTGCTCTTGGTGGTCGCGCGGCTGCCGCGGATCAGGGGCGAACGGCCGGTGTGAGCCGGCCGGCGACGGTGCCCGGGGCCGGTGCGCCGCGCCGCCGTACCCCGTTCGCCGAGCCTGCCGGAAAGGATTCCGATGTCGCTGGACCGGATCGACGCGCGCCGGATCGCGCTCATCAAGCCGAGCGCGCTGGGCGACATCGTCCACTCGCTCCCCGTTCTCACCGCGCTGCGCGCGCGGTTCCCGGCGGCCCGCATCACCTGGGTCGTGAACAAGAGCTACGAGGCGCTTCTGGCCGGGCACCCGGACCTGACCGACACGCTGCCGTTCGACCGCGGCGCGCTGAAGGGGGCGCGGGCGCTCGGCGCGGCGTGCGCGTTCGCGGGGGAAATGCGGCGCCGCCGGTTCGACCTCGTCATCGACATGCAGGGGCTGCTGCGCAGCGGCCTCATGGCCTGGGCCAGCGGGGCCCCGCACCGGGTGGGGTTCCGCAACGCGCGAGAGGGCAGCCGGTACGCGTACACCCACAAGCTCGCGGCGCCCGCGCTCGGCGCGGCGCACGCGGTGGACCGCATGTGGGTGGTGGCCGAGGCGTTAGGCGCCGGGCACCTGCCGAAGACGTTCCGCGTGCCGCTCCAGGCGCCCGAGGTGGCGGCCGCACGCGCGGCGCTCGGGGCGCTGCCGCGGCCGTGGGTCGCGGTCGCGGCCGGCGCGAAGTGGGTCACCAAGCGCTGGCCGGCGGCGCACTTCGCGGACCTGCTCAACCGCGCGCACGCGGACTTCGGCGGCACCGCCGTGTTCATCGGGTCGGCCGAGGACGCCGCCCTTTCGCAGCAGGTGCGCGCGGGCTTGCGCGGCCACTCACTCGACCTCACCGGGAAGACCGCGCTGCCGCGCCTCTCGGCGCTGCTGTCGCTCGCGGACCTGATGGTCGGCAACGACACCGGCCCGCTGCACCTGGCGGCGGCGCTCGGCAAGCCGTGTGCGGCGCCGTACACCTGCACGCGCGTCGCGCTGCACGGCCCGTACACGCAGGCGGGCAACTGTGCCGAAACGACGGTGAGCTGCGCCGGCAGCTACCTGAAGAAATGCAGTAACATGGTCTGCATGCCGGAGCTGACCGCGGACCGGCTGTGGCCCCAACTGGCAACGGTTCTCGACACATGGCAGCGACAGCACACGTCCCGTTCCGCCTGATCCTCGCGAGCGGCTCGTGGGGCCGCAAATGGCTCATGGAGCAGGCCGGGTACCCGTTCGAAGTGAAGCCGTCTAACATCGACGAGCCGACCGAGGCCCGGCTCGGGGACTGCCGCCACTACGTCGGCGAGCTGGCGTGGCTGAAGGCCGAGGCCGTCGCGCTGAAGGAGCCCGACGGCCTCGTGATCGCCGCGGACACCGTCGGCTGGCTGCACGGCAAGGTGATCGGCAAGCCCGAGGACGAGGCCGACGCCCGCCGCATCATCAAGTCGCTGTCCGGCACGGTTCACGAGCTCTGGACCGGGGTGTGCCTGTGGCACCGCCCGAGCGACTTCCAGGTGTGCTGGCAGGAGCGCAGCTCGGTGCGCATGAAGGCGCTGTCCGACGCGGAGATCGACGCCTACCTGAAGACGCGCAAGTGGGAAGGGTGCAGCGGGGCGTACTCGATCGAGTTCCCGCACGACCCGTACCTCACCATCGAGCAGGGCAGCGCGAGCAACGTCGTCGGGCTGCCGATGGAGTCCCTCGCGACGGCACTGGGGTGGTTCGCGAAGGGGCCGTGAACCAGCGCCCGCGCGGGGCGCCCGGTCACCGCGCGGGCGGCACCGGTGACGGTCGGGGCGACGCCGCCTCACCCCCGCGGCTTCGGCCTCGACCGGCGGCAGCGGTCGGAGCAGTACCGCACCTCGTCCCAGACCTTCGCCCACTTCTTGCGCCACGCGAACGGGCGCCCGCACGCCGCACACGTTTTGGTCGGCTGGTCGCGATTGTTGCCGCGCCGGGACATGAGCACCCCGCCTTCACGAATCGCACTCGATCTTTTCTCCGAATACTTACCGACCGTTCACACATCGTTTACGCGTGTCAAATACTCTCGCCTAAGGATCACGCTATTAACCACCCGAGGGTTCAGGATGCGCCGCCCGTTGCCACGCGCGTTCACGCTGATCGAGCTGTTGGTCGTCATCGCGATCATCGCCATTCTGATCGGCCTGCTGCTGCCCGCCGTCCAGAAGGTGCGTGCCGCGGCCGCCCGCATGCAGTGCCAGAACAACCTCAAGCAACTCGGGCTCGCGGTTCACAACTACGCGGGCGCCAACGACAACAAGTTCCCGGCCACGCGGGTCACCGTCGGCACGGACGCGAAGTTCCGCGCGTGGACCCCGATCGCGCTCCCGTACGCCGAGCAGGACAACGTCGCCAAGTTGTGGAACTTCAACGTCAAGTGGAACCTGGCGCCGAACCTCGCCACCTCGCAAACCAACCTCAAGCTGTTCAAGTGCCCGAGCGCGCCGGACAGCGGGCGCGTGCTGCCGACCGGCCTCACCGCCCCATACGGGTACGGCGACTACGGCACCATGAACGCGGTGCGCCGCGGGTTCTACACGGCCAACGGCATCCCGAACTTCCCGGTCCCGGGCACCGCCGCCGGCGATGAGGCGAACGGCGCGATGGCGAAGGTGAACGACACGCCCATCCTGGGCGTGACCGACGGCACCTCGAACACCATCCTTCTGGCCGAGGACGCGGGGCGCCCGAACCTGTGGCAGAAGGGCCGAGACCTCGGCACCGCGACCCCGGACGGGTGGGGCTGGGCGGACCCGGACGGCGTCGGCATCAGCCTCGACGGGTTCCAGAACGACCTCGTCACCAAGTACGGGCCGTGCTTCATCAACTGCACCAACGACAGCGAGGTGTACTCGTTCCACAACGGCGGCGTGAACGTCCTCATGGCCGACGGGTCGGTCAAGTTCGTCAGCGAGAGCGTGTCGGCCGCCACGTTCGCGGCGCTGGTCACCGCCGCCGCCGGCGACATCCCCGGCAACTACTAACCAACCGCCCCGGAAACAAACCCGCCGCGTGCCCGGGGTCGCGCGGCGGTTTTGTTTCCGGCACCGGGAGCCGCGATGCGCCCGTCACCCGTCGCCCTCGCCGCGCTGCTCGGCGCGCTCGCGGGCCCCGCCCGTGCCGACGTCACCCTCATCGGTGTCGGCACCATCCCGGGCGACGCGAGCGACCTCTCGGGCCTGAAGGGCAGGGCCAGCGACGGCACGCCCAACGACCGGCTCGGCGGCCTCGGGTCGGCCGTCGCCTACACCGGGAAGGGCGACGAGTACGTTCTCGCGTCCGACCGGGGGCCGAAGGACGGGGCGAGCGACTTCGCGTGCCGGACGCACCGCATGAGCATTCGCGTCACCCCCGGTGCGAAGGAGCCGGCGCGGCTCAAGCTCCTTTCGACCACGCTCCTCACCCGCGCGGACGGCCAGCGGTTCACGGGCGCGCTCGACGCGTTCGAGTTCCCGCGCGCGGACAGGAACCTGCGGCTCGACCCCGAGGGCGTCCGCGTCGGGCGCGACGGCGCGCTCTACATCTGCGACGAGTACGGCCCGGTGATCTACGAGTTCGACGCGAAGGGCACGCGCGTGCGGACCCTGCCGGTGCCGGCGCGCTTTCAGGCGCCGAAGCCGGGCAAGGCGCCGGCCGACGAACTGCCGCCCAAAAGCGCGAGCGGGCGCCAGCCGAACCGCGGGCTGGAGGGGCTCGCGATCTCACCCGACGGCACCAAACTGTACGGCGCGATGCAGAGCGCGCTCCTCCAGGACGGCGCGCTGGACGCGAGGGGCGGGCGCGCGGGCCTCAACTGCCGCGTTCTCGAACTCGACCTCGCGACCCAGAAAACGCGCGAGTTCGTGTACCAGCTGGACGACCCGGCGAACGGCGTGTGCGAGATCCTCGCGGTGAGCGGCACCGAATTCCTGGTGCTGGAGCGCGACGGGCTGGGCGGCCCGGACGCGAAGTACAAGAGAGTGTCGGTGATCGACACCGCGAACGCAACCGACGTGAGCGGCGTCGAGGCGCTCCCCGCGACGAAACTGCCAGCGACCGTGAAGCCGGTCACCAAACGGCCGTTCCTCGACCTGCTCGCGAAGAAGCACGGCATTGCGGGGGCCGACTGCCCCGAGAAGTTCGAGGGCCTGGCGTTCGGCCCGGACCTGCCCGACGGGCGGCGCCTGCTGCTCGTCACCGCCGACAA
>JBJSXS010000388.1:0-2742 GCA_046086545.1 Gemmata sp. | reverse complement strand
CATGCCGCCCATGCCGCCGCCGTGGTCATGGTCGTGGTGGTGGTCGCCACCGGCCTTCTTCGGCTCGGGGATGTCGGCGATCATGCACTCGGTGGTGAGCAGCAGGCAGGCAACGCTCGCGCCGTGCTGGAGGGCACTGCGGGTCACCTTTACCGGGTCGATGACGCCCGCGGCGCGGAGGTCTTCGTACTTGTCGGCGTCGGCGTTGTACCCGTAGTTCTTGTCCTTCCCCTTAATGATGTTGGCGACGACCACGGTGCCGTCCTTGCCGGCGTTCTCCGCGATCATGCGGCACGGCATCTCCAGGGCGCGGTGCAGCACCCGGGCGCCCTCGCCCTCGTCCCCTTCGAGTTTGGTCTTAGCCAGCGGCGTGCGGGCGCTCAGCAGGGCCACCCCGCCACCGGGGACGATGCCCTCGGCAATCGCGGCGCGGGTGGCGTGAAGGCTGTCTTCGTACAGCGCCTTCCGCTCCTTCATCGCGGTCTCGGTCGCGCCGCCGACGCGCAGCTGAGCCACGCCGCCGGCGAGCTTGGCGAGCCGCTCCTGGAGCTTCTCGCGGTCGTACTCGCTCTCCGTCCGCTCGATCTCCTTGCGGATCGACTCGGCCCGGCCGTCGATCGCGCCCTTCTCGCCCTTGCCCTCGGTGACGGTCGTGTTCTCGGCGTCGATCTTCACCTTCTTGGCGCGGCCCAGCATCTTCTCCGCGACCACGGTCGGCACCGGGCCCTTCCCGGTCTGGGTGACCGCGTCGAGCTGGATCGCGAGATCCTTGAAGATGGCCTTACCGCCGGTCAGGACGGCGATGTCTTCGAGCATGGCCTTGCGGCGGTCGCCGTACCCCGGCGCCTTGACCGCGCACACTTGAACGACGCCCTTCAGCTTGTTCAGCACCAGGCCCGCGAGCGCGTCCCCTTCGATGTCTTCGGCGATGATGAGGAGCTGCGCCTTCTCTTTGTGCGCCCACTCCAGCAGCGGGAGGATGGTCTTGAGGGCGCTGATCTTCTCTTCGTAAATCAGGATGTACGGGTTCTCGAACTCGCACGTCACCGTCTCCGGGTTGGTGACGAAGTGCGGCGACAGGTACCCGCGGTCGAACTGCATCCCCTGAACGACGTTGATGACCGTCTCGGCGCTCTTGCCCTCTTCGATGGTGATGACGCCGTTGGCGGCGCCGACCAGCTTCATCGCCTCGGCCAGCTTCTTGCCGATCTCGCGGTCGTTGTTGGCCGCGATGCTCGCGACCTCGGTGATGCTCTTGTTGTCCTTCGGGTCGATCTTCTCCGCGATCTTGTGCAGCTCCTCAACCACCTTGTCGACGCTCTTCTGGATGCCGCGCACGATCGCCATCGGGTCGTGCCCGCCGGCGACGCTCTTGAGCCCCTCGCGGAAGATGAACTCGGCCAGCACGGTCGCGGTGGTGGTGCCGTCACCGGCCACGTCGCTCGTCTTGGAGGCCGCCTCCTTGACGAGTTGCGCACCCATGTTCTCGAACGGGTCCTTCAGCTCGATATCCTCTGCGACGGTCACGCCGTCCTTGGTGACGTTCGGCGACCCCCAACCCTTGTCGAGAACCGCGTTGCGGCCGCGCGGCCCGAGGGTCGAGCGGACGGCGCGGGCGAGCTTGCTGGCGCCCGCGAGGAGCTTTTGCCGTGCGTCATCGGCGTACGAAAGTTGCTTGTCTGCCATCTTTATGCCGCTCTACTGAGGTAACGGAAGTAAGCGTGTGGCTCTACTCATGCAACCCGCGTGCCGCCACAAGTCCGTATCGCAAGTCGTTATCCATAAATGGTTTATAGATACGATCACAGCAGTAAAACCGGCTCTCGGTGTCAGAGTGGCAGGAACCGCGAGGGGAGCGAAACGCGAAATGGCAGGCGCGGCTCACTGGCGATGCCAGATAAACCGTTGATCATCGGGCCGGCAACGGGGCGGCCGCTTTGCGACAGTAAAGCGAATGTGCATGCTCCGGCTGCGTGCAATATCGGTGTCGTGCCCTTCAAAGCAAGCCCGCTCGTGACTTCGCGTATCGGAACTCAGCAACTACCCGGTGCGTGACGGAAAGAACCTCTCGGCGGTGCGTCAGGTTAGGCCAGGCCAACGCGGCTAGGCCTGCTCTCGCAGAGCGGCACGCTGCTGTTGGTCGGGTCGGCCAGAATCTCCGCCAGCGTGCTGGCCCGCAGCGCGGCCTCGACCGCCGCCAGCGCGTCGTCCATCCGCCGGTGCAGCGGGCACAGGTTCGCCCCGTGGGCCGCCAGCCCCAGCGGGCACGTCGCGATCCGCTCGATCGGCTCGACCGCGTTCACGACGTCGAGTATCGTCAACTGCTCCGGGGCGCGCGTGAGCGACACCCCGCCGCCCACCCCGCGCTGCGTCTTGACGATCCCCTTCTCGGCCAGCCCCTGAAGCACCTTCGCGAGGTAGTCTTTCGGAACCTGCGTCGCCTCGGCCAGCTGCGCCGTGGTTCGCGGGTGCGGCGACTCGTGCGCCAAGTGAATCACCGCTCGCAGCGCGTACTCCACCGTCCGCGAAAACATCGAGCGCCTCCGGAACTCGTACTTCGATGAGCTTGATTGTACCGATTGGACGCGTCGGCCAAAATAGGATATATTAATCTTGTTTGATCAAGCCGCTCCTCTCCCGCGGCTTTCTCTCCACCGGAGTCGGTCATGCAGCACGTCGACGAATCGCGGTTGGAATCGGACCTCGGTTACCGGTTCGGGTACGTATCCACGTTCATCGGGC
>JBJSXS010000387.1:0-4581 GCA_046086545.1 Gemmata sp. | reverse complement strand
GGTGGCGAACGCGAAGTCGCGCGTGTACCGCGTCTTCTCCGGCTCGACCAGCGAGTACTTCGCACTACCCTTCGCGCGCTCGTTGAGGGCCGCGACCACTTGCTCCGCGACCGCGGCCGGCTTCGGCGGCCCTTCCATCGGCGTGCCGGCCAGTTCGCGCGCCCCGAACGAGGCGGTCGGGGCGTCGCTGAACGCGGTCGGGTGGTTGAACAGGAACCCGGTGACCCCGTACAGCACCGCCCACGGCAGCAGGAACAACCCGGAGTACAGGTGCGCGCGGCGTACCAGGTGCGTCGCGCGCTTGCGGCGCGGGCGCCGCTGGCGAGCGGGGGGCGTGAGCCCCCCGAGTTCCGGCGCCGGTTCGCGTTCAGGTTCGGCGACGCTCACGGTGCCCTCGCGGTTAGAAGTCGTTCCCGAGCACCTCGCCGCCGGCCGCGGTGCCCAGGCCGCGCCACGTCGCCCGCGAGATGCTGTTGTTCACGAAACGAACCGACCCGTCCATCAGCAAGGTGTTCACTCCGCCAGAGTGGTAGCTGCGCGCGGTCACCGCCGCGTAGGTGTCGCCCGGGCTCGACTCGGTGGCGAGCACCAGGTCCACGTCGTACTCGGTGCCGCCGCTCGAATACGGGACGCGGGTGTTGGGCACGAACACCGTGGTGAACCCGGTTTCGTGCACCTTCCCGTCCACCCATTCGACGTGCGTGTACGAGGCCGGGTTGAAGGTGCCCAGCGGGTACGCGGTCGCGTCCGCGGGCGACGCGGGCGGGGCCGGCGGGACCGGGTACACGGTCGTGTTCGGCATGGCCGTGACGCGGTTCGTGAACGCCTTCACCTCGGCCGCCGCGAGAGTGTTGCTCAGACCGTCGGTGAAGTCGCCCGGGCGGAGCGTGCGGTTCGGGCCGAACGCGCCGTCGCCGGTGCGCATCGCGGTCGCCTTCGCGGTCAGCACCGGCCAGGTGCCCTGGTTCAGCGCGTAGTTGATCGGCCAGTGCTTGTTTCCGTAGGTCGGGTCGGTGCCGTACCCGCGGTCGTTCACCTCGGCCGGGCACACGAACGTCCCCACGCGCTTCGACGAGATGCCGGTCTGGACGTTGTACCCGGTGCTGAAGTCGATCCCGCGGAACAGGTTCTCCTGCTCGATGTACGGCAGCACGCGGGCCGGGGCCGACCACGCGTTGGTGGTGACGACCGCGGGCGCGCTGTACGCGTAGTTGCCGTTCGCGGGCAGCCCGGTGTTCGCGTCCATGTAATTGTGCAGCGCCAGCCCGAACTGCTTGAGGTTGTTCGCGCACTTGATCCGCGCCGCCGCGTCGCGCACCTTCTGCACGGCGGGCAGTAATAGCCCGATGAGAACGGCGATGATGGCAATGACCACCAGCAACTCGATCAGCGTGAAACCCTTCTTCGCGCGCATGGGCGCTCTCCTTGTCTCGGGATCGGAACCAGAGGGAAGGGAGCTGCGTTGCGACGGAAGGTGAGCGCCCGGCGGGTGGGAGAAGCCGGGCGCATCCCGAGCGATGGCGGAGCAGGCTCGTGTTGTCTTGTTGAGACAAATTCTCAACAAGACGGCTTTACATTAGCAGCTGATGAGATACTGTCAACATCCCAGGAGAAAAATACCGCACTCAGTTGCTCCTTATTGGGCGGCTGAGACAACGAGCGAGCGAAAGACCGCTGAAACCGGGTCTCAACGGTAACGAATGCGAGGACGCCCGATGAGCGACGCGGAGCCGGAAGTCGACGAGCACGAGAGCGCGCCCGAGAGCGGGCCGGAGCGCACGATCAAGGCGGACGAACTGTTCGCCGGGAAGCGCGAGGTCTGGATCGAACTCGACGGGGTGAGATACCGGCTGCGCATCACCCGCCGCGGCAAGCTGATCCTGCAGAAGTGACGCTACTTCTTCTTCGCGGTGACGACCCGCGGGTGCTTGCCCATGTCCTTGATGGTCGGGCCGAGGTCGAACTCCGGCCGGTCCGAGAGCAGGCCGCGCACCGCGGCGTCCTGGGTCCAGCCGATCTCGAGGAGGAGCGAGCCGCCGGGTTTGAGCAGCTCGCCGGCGCCCGCGGCGATGCGGCGGTAGAACGCGAGCCCGTCGGGGCCGCCGTCGAGCGCGAGCCGCGGTTCGTGGTCCCGCACCTCGGGGCTCAGTGTCGCGAACTCGCCTTGAGCGATGTACGGGGGGTTGCTCACGATCATGTCGAACCGCGCGCCGGCGGGGAGCGGCGCGAACAGGTCCCCCTCCACGAAGGTCACGCGGCCCGACACGTTGTGCTTCTCGGCGTTGTGCCGGGCCACGCTCAGTGCGTCCGGGGAAACATCAACCGCGGTGACGCGCGCGTCCTTCTTCTGGTGCGCCAGGCTGATCGCGATGCATCCCGACCCGGTCCCCAAATCGAGGACGGCGGGGGCGTCGAGCGGCTTCAACCGGTCGACCGCTTCGAGGACGAGCGTCTCGGTGTCGGGCCGCGGGATCAGCACCGCGGGGTCCACCTCGAAGTCGAGCAGGTAGAACCCGCGCGAGCCGATCAGGTACGCGACCGGCCAGCTCGCGACGCGCTTGGTGATCAGTTCGCGGAACCGGGCGCGGTCGGTGTCGGCCGGCACCTCGTCGTACCGCATGAGCAGGTCCGTGCGCGTCGTCTGGAGGACGTGGGCCAGGAGCAGTTCGGCCTCGTGCCGGGCGGCCTCGATGTTCTTCGACTTGAGGAACTCGGTGGTCCACGCGAGCAGCGCTTGGATGGTCCAGACGGTCGGCGTCGGTGCGGGCATTGCGTGTCCGTTCGCGGTGGAGGGGCGGTGCCGGTATTATCGCGAGCGGGGGTGAGCGGAAACAGACGAGTTGCGGAGCACGGCAGGCGCGGACCGGTCACGCGCGTTCGGCACTGTGCCCCGCCGGCCGGGTAGGGGACGCGCGACCGACGGCGCGGGCGGGGGCGCTCGGCGCTACTTCCCCTTCCGCAGCGCCTTCCCCGGCATCGCCCCGGTGTGCTTCCCCTTGTCGAGCACCACGGCCCCGTTCACGATCACGTACTCGATGCCCTCGCTGTACGCGAACGGCGCGGTGTACGTCGATTTGTCGATCACCGTGTCGGGGTCGAAGAGGCACACGTCCGCGAACGCGCCGGCGCGCAGCACGCCGCGGTCGAGTAGCCCGACCTTCGCCGCGTTGAGGGAGGTCATCTTGCGCACCGCGTCTTCGAGTTGCAGCACCCCGCGGTCCCTGGCGTACACGCCCAGCACGCGGGGGAACGTGCCGAAGTTCCGCGGGTGCGGGTTCCCGCGCTTGAGGTCGCCCTCGGCCGCGTACGCGCTGCCGTCGGAGCCGATGGAACACCACGGCTGCCGCATCGCGAGGTTCATGTCCTTCTCGTCGTGGTGCGCGAACACCGTCGGCACCGAGCCGCTCTGCTCGATCAGGATGTCGAGGAGGATGTCGAGCGGGTCGGGGGTGGGCGTTTTGCCTTTCTGCCGGGCCGCGATGACGCGATCCATCGTGAGCCCCTCGTAGGCCCCGCGCCCGCTCACCAGCATGCGCGACCAGTCGCCGCCCACCGCCGTGTAGTGGTTGTACCACCCCGGCACGCCGCCCGTGATGTCCTTCTTCAACCGCTCGCGGTCCTTCGGGTCCTTGAGCCGCTCCAGCATTTTGCCCAACCCGCCCTCATGGGCCCACGGCGGGACGATGCTCGCGAGGTTGTTGTTGCCGCGCGTGTACGGGTACACGTTGGCCTGCACGTTCACCCCGCGCTTGCGCGCGTCTTCGATGAGTGCGACGACCTCGCTCATCTTCCCCCAGAGCTTTTCGTCCGCGATCTTGATGTGGATGATGTCCACCGGGACGCCCGCCTTTTCGCCGACGGCGACGGCCTCCTTCACGGCGTCGAGGACGCCGACCCCTTCGGTCCGGATGTGAGACGAGTAGATGCCGCCGTGCTTCTTCACGACCTTGCACAACTCGGCGAGGTCGTCAACGGTCGCGAGCGCCCCGGGCGGCATCATCATGTACGTCGAGAGCCCGAGCGCGCCGTCCGTCATCGCCTCCTCGAGGAGCGTCTTCATTTCTTCCAACTGCTTCGCGGTGGGGCGCGCGTGGGACTTGCCCATGACGCTTTCCCACACGTTGTCGAGGCCGACGTAGGTCGCGACGTTGACGCTCACGCCCTCCGTGTCGATCAGGTCGAAGTACCCGCCCACCGAGGCCCAACCGAGGGCCTTCCCGCGCGCTTTCAGGGCGCGAGCCGGGAGGTGCCCGCGCAGCGGGCCGACGGATTTGCCCTCGCCGAGAACTTCCGTTGTCACGCCCTGCCGGATTTTGCTGTGCGCGCGGCCGTCCTCGAGGAGCAGTTCGTCCGAGTGGGAGTGGATGTCGATGAACCCCGGGGCCACGACCAGGCCCTTCGCGTCTATCACGCGCTTCGCTTTTCCCTCGGGCACTCGCCCCGCGCTCACGATCTTGTCGCCGCGAATGGCGACGTCGCCGTGGGCCCACGGGTTCCCGGTGCCGTCCACGATGCGGCCGTTCGTGATGAGGAGGTCGTACTCCGGCTCGGCCGCGCGCGCGGGCGGTGCGAGCAGCGACG
>JBJSXS010000386.1:0-4537 GCA_046086545.1 Gemmata sp. | reverse complement strand
CACAAGCTCATCGTGACGAGCGCCGCGTACGCGCAGAGCTCGACGCGCGACGAGGCGAAGGTGAAATCGGACCCCGACAACAAGCTCGTCTGGCGCCAGCCGGTGCGCCGCCTTCAGGCCGAAGTGATCCGCGACAGCATCTTGTACGTCGGCGGGCGCCTCAACGCGGCCATGTACGGCGCGGGCACACTGAGCGAGGAGAGCCCGCGGCGCAGCATCTACTTCACGATGAAGCGGAGCAAGCTGATCCCGTCGCTGGTGGTCTTTGATGCCCCTGACGGCACCGTCGGGGTGGGGGACCGGCCGAGCACGACGGTCGCGCCGCAGGCGCTGCACCTGATGAACAACCCGCACGTCCGCGCCGCGGCCTACGGCCTCGCCCGGCGCGCGTCGGGCGACGGCAAGGCGACTAACGCCGACAGCGTGACCAGCGCGTACAAGATCGCCCTGTGCCGCGAGCCGACAAAGGACGAGCTCGCGGACGCCCTCGCGTTCCTGAAGGGCGCCGCGCCCGCGGAACGCGAGGCGAAGCTCGCGGACCTGTGCCAGGTGCTGTTCTGCCTGAACGAGTTCCTGTACGCGGAGTGACGTGCGGGCGACCTCGCCACCGCGATGACGGAGGCGCCGGAGCCGTGGCGCCACGCACCCGCGGCTCAGGGCGCCTGCGACTCGCCCAGCCTCTTGACCGCCTCGTGCCGCATGCCGTCGTGCAGCTTCGAGAAGTAGTAGAAGAAGTTGCTCGCGGTCTTCTCGCCCAGCGCGAAGTCGAAGTGCACGCGGGAGCCGCCGTTGGGCCAGCTGATGTTCGGCACGGTGAGCGTGTCGATCACCCCCGTGACGCTCTCGCCCGGCTTCAGCGCCACCGGCTTGGCCCCGCTGGCGCGGCCAGCCGCGCCCAGCAACTTGGGCTCGTTCTGCACGATCACCACCGCGCTGTCGGCCCAGAACACGGTCTTCCCGTCGGTCAGCAGGGCGGGCACCTCGACGGGCCCGGCGCCGGTGTTCTTCACGGTCAGCTTGAACTGCCCGTCCCCGTACATGTCGTTCTGGAACTTCTTCGGCTCCTTCGCGGGCACCTGCTCGGCGGTGAACTCGATGTCCGGGCCGGCCATGAGCGCGGGGCGCCCGGTCAGGCCGCACGCGGCCCCGGTCGCCTTCGGCGCGTCTTTCGGCCACGCCTCTCCTTGAGCGCGGCCCACGGCGACACCGGCTTGCCGCCGTCCAGCTTCCACCCGGCCGGCAGCGCGGCCAGCGCCTTCGCCTTCTTGACCGTCTCCTCGTCGGCTGGGCCGATGTACGTCACCTGCCAGCCCTTCTCCACCTTGCGGGCCGCGATCAGCCACGGCTTGTCGAGCGGGAACGCGGGCGGCATCTGCGATTTGATCAGGTAACTGAGCGCGCCGGTCGGCTTCTTGCCGCGGAGCACCTCGGACGGCTCCGCCTCGAAGGTGTACGAGCGCACCGGCGGGTTGCTCAGACCCACCGGCCCGGCCGTCACCTTGGTGAGCTTGCCCACGAAGATCGTCTCGCCGGACGAGAGCGGGGCGAGCGCCGCGTCGCCCGCCCGCGCGGCCAGCGCCGCGCCGCAAAGAACCAGGACTGCGACCCGTTCGGCGTGCATGGGCGTCCCTCCCGAGGATGGCACCGCCGTCACTGTATTTGCGGGCGCGCCGCCGGACACCCGTTCCGCACCGCGGCCCGGTCCGGTACACTGGTGGTACCACCCGCCGGAACCCTCGTCATGCACACCCTCCCGCGCCTGTTCGCATCCCCCGAAGCCGCGTACGCGTCGCGCCGCGAGTTCCTGAGGCGCGCCGGCGGCGGGCTCGGGGCCCTCGCGCTCGCGGACCTGCTGAGCGCCGAGGAGAAGCGGGCCGACGACCCGCTCGCGCCGCGCAAGCCGCACTTCGGTGGCACGGCGAAGGCGGTCATCTGGCTGTTCATGAACGGCGGGCCGTCGCAGGTGGACACCTGGGACTACAAGCCCGAACTGGAGAAGCGCGACGGGCAGGAGCTCAAAGGGTTCGACCCCAACACCGGGTTCTTCAACGGCCAGGTCGGGCCGCTGATGAAGTCGCCGTTCAAGTTCGAGAAGCACGGCCAGTGCGGGAAGCTGGTCAGCGCGCTGTTCCCGCACATGGCCAGGCACGTGGACAAGATGGCGTTCGTCCACTCGCTGTGGAGCGACTCGAACAACCACTCGCCGGCACTGTTCAAGATGAACACCGGGTTCACGCGGATGGGGTTCCCGTGCGTCGGGTCGTGGGTGACGTACGGGCTGGGCAGCGAGAGCCGCAGCCTGCCCGCGTTCTGCGTGATGTACGACACGCTCGGCCGCGGCATCCCGAAGGGGCACTCGCTGAACTGGGGCGCCGGGTTCCTGCCGACCGTCTTTCAGGGCACCGCGTTCAAGCCGCAGGGCGAGCCCATCGACAACCTCGCGCGGCCGAAGGACATCACCGCGGATCGGCAGCGCGGCCAGCTCGACCTGCTCGCGAAGTTGAACCAGAAGAGCGCCGACAAGCACCCCGGCGAACCGGACTGGGCGGCTCGCGTGGAGTCTTACGAGCTCGCGTACCGGATGCAGATGGCCGCGCCGGAGGTGCTCGACCTCTCAAAGGAGACCGAGGAGACGAAGAGGATGTACGGGCTCGACAACCCGAAGGCGACGCACTTCGCCAAGCAGTGCCTGACCGCCCGGCGGCTGGTGGAGAAGGGCGTCCGGTTCGTGCAGGTCTACAGCGGCGGGATGGACAACGACCTGTCCTGGGACGGGCACAACAACATCGCGAAGAACCACGGCGGGTTCGCGCTCGAGACCGACCAGCCCATCGCGGCGCTGCTCGAAGACCTCCAGCGCCGCGGGCTGCTCGACAGCACGCTGGTGATCTGGGGCGGCGAGTTCGGGCGCCTGCCCATCGTGCAGAAGGGCAACGCGGGCCGCGACCACAACCCCCACACCATCACCTACTGGTTGGCCGGTGGCGGGGTGAAGGGGGGCGTCAGCTACGGCGCGTCGGACGAGATCGGCTTCAAGGCGACCGAGAACCGTGTCAGCGTCAACGACCTACACGCGACCGTCCTGCACCTGATGGGCCTCGACCACAAGAAGCTGACCTACCGGTACAACGGCCGCGACTTCCGGCTGACCGATGTGGCGGGCACGGTGGTGAAGGACATCCTGGCGTAGCTCAGAGGGCGAAGCAACCTCTTCGCCAGCTCGCGGCTCACTTGTGCGCGCAGCGCGCCTCTGCTTCACTGCGCTGTTGCCGGATCTTCGATCTTCCCGATCAGCTTGCTGGCGAGCGCCTTCTCGGTCGGCTCGCGGACGTCCCACACCAGCCCGACGGCCCCCAGCGCGCGGATGATGTAGTAGCTCACGTCCAGCTCCCACCACTTGAACCCCTGGCGGGCGCAGCTCTGGTAGTGGTGGTGGTTGTTGTGCCACCCCTCGCCGAGCGTCAGGACCGCGGCCCACCAGCAGTTCTTGCTGTGGTCCGTCGTCGCGTACCGGCGGGTGCCGAACAGGTGGCACGCGGAGTTCACCAGGAACGTGCCGTGGTACAGGCACACGGTGCTCACCAGGAAGCCCCACACCAGCCCGCTCCAGTCGGCCAGGGCGTAGCACAGCGCCGCTAGCGACAGCCCCGGCACCCAGGTGAGGAACGAGTCCAGGATGCGCAACTCGCGGTACTTCGCAAAGTCCTTTAGCTCGGGGGCGGTGTCGTACTTGCCGGAGATCACCCAGCCGATGTGCGCCCACCAGACGGTGCGCAGGATCGGGGAGTGCGGGTCGTCCTCCTGGTCCGAGTGCTTGTGGTGGTGGCGGTGGTGCCCGGCCCACCACAGCGGGCCCTTCTGCATCGCCGCGCACCCGATCCACGCCAGCACGAACTGGAACAGGCGGGACGTCTTGTACGCCTTGTGCGCGAAGTACCGGTGGTACACGCCGGTGATGCCGAACATGCGCACGACGTAGAGCAGCACGCCGAGCCCGGCCGCCTCCCAGGTGAACGGCACGAAGAACGGCGCCACCAGCGCCCCGAGGTGCAGCCCGAGGAACGGCAGGCTCCGCACGCGGTCGTACCACGTCAGGCTCGGCGTGGGCAGCTTCAGTGCGGGCAACTTGGGGACGTGCAGTGCAGGGATCACGCCCGATTGCGGTGCGGCTGTCGAAATGGGACTGGCTCCGTTGATTCTGGCTGCGGCAGTGCGCATACCCCAACTATCATAAATTAGGACGGCGCCGCGGTAAATGCTCGCACGAAATCGGGAATCCCGCAAGCGCGCTCCGCGTGCGTATGATGGAGGAGCCGCGCGCTCCGCGCGGCCCCAGGTGCCTCCGAAATGATACACCTCGAAGGCGAGCAACTCATCCCCCGGCCGGTCGCGGACGTGGCCGCCAAGTTGTCCGACGCCGGCTACGTCGCGAGCTGCGTGGCCGACGCGCAGGTGACCGAGGCCGGCCCAGAACGCGCGGTCGGGGAGAGCAAACCAAAGACGGCGTTTCTCCCATGCAACACCACACCTGTTGCAG
>JBJSXS010000385.1:0-2935 GCA_046086545.1 Gemmata sp. | reverse complement strand
CGGCAATAGGTAAAAGAAACGGCTGCCCATGCGGACCGCCACCGGAGGGCCGCACCTCCACATCCGGTTCGGGCGGGCTACGACTTGGGCTTGGGTTTGGCTTTCGTCTTCGGGCGTGCGCGCGGACGCTTGACCGGCTCTGCGTGGACCTCACGGGCGAACGCAGTCACACCCGCCGCAGCCAACGCCCGGTTCTCACCGGCCGACCACTGCTCGGGACTCTTGGCCGTCGGCAGCGCCGAGCGCCGATACGTTGCGTTCAGGCGACCTGGGGTCGGCTCTGGGCCGGTCGCCTTCCCGGGCCTCTTCTTCGGGGGCTCTTCGCCGGCCTTGCGCCGCACCGCGTTCAACTTGGTCCGCACCGTCTCCGGCTTGGCGTACCGGTACGGCTCGTTGCTCTTGAGCATCAAGAACGCGATCGTCACCAGCTTCCGGGCCACCGCCGTCACCGCGACGTTGTGGGCCTTCCGCTTCCGCAGCCGGCGGAAGAACGCGCCGATCGGGCCGGGGTGGGTGGCCGCGTGCTGCGCCGCTTGCGTGAGCATCGCCCGGGTCTACGAGCACCCGGCCTTGGTGATCCGCCCGTGGTAGCACTTGCCCCCGGACTGGCGGGTGATGGGCACCAACCCGAGGTAACTGGCCGCGTGATCGCCGTCCTTGAATCGGGAGATGTCGCCCAGCGCCGCGAGCAGCGACATCGCGACCCCGTGGGCCACACCCGGTAAGGTCATCAGCAACTTCGCCTGGTGGCTCTTGTGCGCCAGAGGCACTGGACGCGGTTCTTCAGTCGCGTCCGGTCGCCCACCAGCCCGGCCCGGACGGTCGTCAGCCGCCGCAACTTCTGGGTGTGCTCGTCCGGGTGCCAGACGGCCGGCAGGTAGTCACACCGCAGGAGTTGGGCGAGCACCTCGGCGTCGATCTTGTCGGTCTTCACCTTGGCCTGGGCGATGGCCTTGATCTGCAGCGGGTTGCCGACCACTACCTGGGCGACGAACGGGCGCAGGATCTCGGCCACCGCCCACGTGTTGGTGGTCGCTTCCACCGCCACCTTGTCGGTCTTGCGCAGGTGCTTGCGGGCGAACGCGTCGAGTGCCGTGCGGTCGCAGGCGACCGACATGCGGAACAGGCGCTTGCCCCTGGCGTCGAGGGCGCACACCTCCAGGGAGTGCTTGTGCAGGTCCAGTCCGATGTAGCGCATCGCGAGACTCCGTGTGCCACGTCCGCCGCCGCACCGGGCCTTCACCGGGGCTGAGGCCCGTGTGCGGCGGCGGACGTGTGATCGGTTACGAGCGGTCGGGCCGTGTGACCGCGGCGGGCGAGTGGTGTTCGGGCCGAACGGCATCTACCTCTTCGGGCTCGGAGCCCAGCCGGGTGGGCCGGTGGGGCGGTCAGTTAAAAGACCGGGCTCGGAGCCCATAGCTATCATCGACCGACCCCGAGTCGGAACGGCCCTCGCCCCGAGGGGCGAAGCTCCTACTCGTCCCACACCCGACGTGGGACAACGAATCCGGTGCGGGCAACTTCGGCAAGGGTGCGGTGCGAATCGACCACCGCCTGCCTGACATGTTCATACCCGTTAAAGAAAAGACACGCACTCGCTCGCTCCCGCTAACCGCCAAAGCCGATGCCCGTCCCTCCAGTTCCCGGTTGGGAGTATGGAAAGACGGGCATCAGTTTGGCTACGTTAGTGGGTCAGCGACACGCGAGCGACGGCCAGTTCCGGAAAGGCCCGGCGCGCGGCCCACACGGCCTGAGGCAGGCGGTTCGTGAAGTCCTCGCCGGTGAGCACCCGGTGGATCTCGTCGGCCTGGACCTCAGGCAGGTCGCTCGGGACGCGAATTGTCACGTGGATCTCGTCGATCACCACGGCCTTGGCCACGGCGGCCCCTGTGTGAAGTCTGTTGGGCGAACCTACGGCATCTCGCGGGCGGCATCGAACACCATCAGAGCGAAGAAGATGGCGGCGATCAGGTACAGCACGGCGGTCTCCGGGATGGGGGTTGACGGGTACGCGAACAGCGGTCACGAAGTCGGAGTTGGCGGACGAGATTCGATCGGAGAGTGGCGTTCGATTCTGGGGTATCGCACGGGCTGACGCACGCGCCCGATGGGCGCGTACTCGACCGGCCGATTCCTATCATCGAACGCGCTCCTCGACCGAACCCCGCCCGCCGATTCCGATCAGTTCACCAGGCCGAAGCGGCGGGCGACCCGCTTCAGCCAACTCCCGGTCTGGACGGCGACGGTCGTGGCCGCCACGCTTACCGCGCTGACCGCCGCCGCGGCCGTCTGCGGCATCACGAGGCACACCACGCCGACCACCAGCCCGGCCACGGCGGCCCGGACCACGATCCGCCCCAGCGGCAGCGCCTCACCGGCGGCCGTGCCGACGGCGACCACCGTGTCGCTCGCGGCCTTGTACCTGGCCGACACCGCCTCCTTGGCCCTTGTGGCGGCACCGGTCACCGCGTCCTGTGCGGCGGCGACCTTCGCCTTCAACCGGGTCCACGGGCCGGGCTTCTTCGGCCCCGGCGTGACGGGCTCGGGCGGGGTGACGGGCACGGGCGTGGGCTCCGGGCCCACGGGGGCGAGCAGGGCGCGGAGTTCGGGGTTGGTCATGATCTCGACGATCGCGTCCTTCACGGACAGCCGGGTGCCCTCGCGGGCGGCGTCGATCACCGCCTGGTTGAGCCCGTCGGCCAGCGCGTCGATGATCCCGTCGAGCCGATCCAGTTGGTCCGCCAGTTGCTTGCGCTGCGGCTTCCCGTTCGTGGTTGCTGTCGCGGTCATGGTCTGGTACTCCGGTTGTGGGTGTTGGGGTCGGTTGCGGATGTTGAACACACGTCACCCGCTCGGGCCACGCGCGTGACTCCCTATGATTTGCCCTATGACATGTCCCTTGCTTGAATTTGGAATTTCCACATTCATGTCCATG
>JBJSXS010000384.1:0-2350 GCA_046086545.1 Gemmata sp. | reverse complement strand
TTCGTCCGCGGGGACGCGATCGCCGCCATCATCATCACCGCCATCAACCTGGTCGGCGGGTTCATCATCGGCCTTACCAAGGGGATGCCGCTGTCGCAGGCGGTCCGCACCTACTCGATCCTGACCGTGGGCGACGGTCTGGTGACGCAGATCCCGGCGCTCATCACCGCGACCGCGTCCGGCATCCTAGTGACCAAAGCGACCTCCGACAGCAGCCTGGGACAGGAGATCGGCAACCAGTTCGACGCGGCCACCGGGCCGCTGCGGCTCGGCGCGCTGATCCTGCTCGGCCTGAGCCTGATGCCCGGGATGCCGATGATCCCGTTCGTCGTTCTGGGCGGCAGCCTGTACTTCCTTTCGCAGCGGCTGGCCGCGCGGCCCGCGCCGAAGGCGCCCGCCGCGCCGGACGGGACCGGGGCGAGCGCCGCCGGGGCCGGCGCGGCAGCTACCCCGAAGTCGCCGACCGAGGGCTACCTCGAGGACTTCATCCAGGCCGACCGCGTCAGCCTCGAAATCGGCGCGGCACTGATCTCGCTTGTGTCGGCGAAGCGCGGCCCGGGGCTGCTCGACCGCATCGGCGGGCTGCGCCGCGACCTCGCCAAGCAGAACGGCCTGTGGGTGCCGGCGGTCCGGGTCCGCGACAACATCCAGCTCGACCCGCCCACATACAGAGTCCTCATCGGCGGCCGCGAGGTCGCCCGCGGGGACGTGCGCCCAGACCTCTGGCTGGCCATCGACCCGGGCGGGGCGTCGCGCATCACCCTCGCAGGCGAAGTCACGAAGGAGCCGGCGTTCGGACTGCCGGCACGGTGGATCACCGACGCCGAACGCAACCGGGCCGAGGCGGCCGGCTACACCGTGGTCGACGCGCCGAACGTCATCATCACGCACCTGGGCGAGGTGGTCCGCAAGCACGCGGGCGAGTTGCTCAGCCGCGAAGACCTCAAGGCGATGATCGACAAGGTGCGGGAGACGTCCCCGGCGGTCGTGGATGAGGTCATCCCCACGGTGGTTTCAATGGGCACGCTGCACCGCGTCCTCACGCTGCTGCTGGACGAGCGTGTGCCGATCTCGAACCTGCCGCGGATCCTGGAGAGCCTCGCTCAGCACGCCCCCACGGTCAAAGACCCGAGCGAACTGGCCGAGCGGGTGCGCGTCGACATCGGCCGCTCTGTCGTGGACCGGTTCCGCGACCCGACCGGTCGCATCCGCGCGGTCGTACTCGACCCGCGGCTCGAGGTCGAGCTCCGCCGCTCGGTGCAGGGCCAGCAGATGGTCATCGACCCGTCGCGGCTGGAGCAGCTGACGCTCCGCCTGATGGACGAACTCCGCAAGGCGAGCGCCCGCGGGTACGAGATCGCACTGCTGTGCGACGCCAGCCTGCGGCGCGCCGTGCGGCACTCGCTCTCGCGAGCGCTGGCGGACCTGGTCGTGATCTCGTACCAGGAGATCCCGACGGACCTGCTGATGGAGCCGGTCGCGGTTATCCGCCCAGAGGAACTGGTCGCCACCGGGCCGTCCGCGGTCGCGTCGCTGTTCGAGCAGAAGCCCTCGTAGACCTCAGGAAACTGACTGTTCGTACAGCCACCAATTGACCCCACGCGTTATTTCGGAGCAGCTTGGGGATTGCGGTTTTTCCGACCTCCGACTTCCGCGATGCAGCGGTTTGCACCACGAGTGAGCACCAATGAGCGGACCGAGCGGGACATTACGGGCCTACCAGCGGACGGCCGAGCAGCAGCGGCGAGACGAGCTCATCGTCGGCCACCTGCCGCTGGTGAAGCACGTCATCGGCCGGCTGCTCGGCGACCTGCCGGCGAGCGCCGACGCGGAGAACCTCGAATCGGCAGGCGTGCTCGGTCTGGTCGAGGCGGCGGCGAAGTTCGACCCGACCCGCAACGCGCAGTTCAAGACGTTCGCCTACCTGCGCATCCGCGGCGCGATCGTCGACGAGCTCCGCCGCAACAGCCCGCTGCCGCAGCACGTGCTGGCCCGCGTTTCTCTGATCCGGAAGGCGTACCGCACGCTGCCGCACCCGATCACCGTGGAGGCGCTCGTCGCAGCAACCGGGCTGACCGAGGACGAGGTCGCGGACACGCTGGCGGCCGAGCGGTTCGCAAAGACGACCTCGTGGGAGCAGGCTGCCGAGCCCAGCGGGCTGGAGCCGATCGCGCCGGCCGAGGCGCCCGAAGAGGACGCCGAGCGGGCCGAGCGGGCCGAGCGGCTGGCGGGCGCGATCGAACGACTGCCCCAGAAGGAGCGCCAGGCGGTCACGATGTACTACCAGCAGGACCTCCGGCTGAAGGAGATCTCAGCCGTGTTGGGCCTGTCGGTGTCGCGGGTGTCGCGG
>JBJSXS010000383.1:0-3313 GCA_046086545.1 Gemmata sp. | reverse complement strand
GGGACGGTGCTGGTGTGGGAGGGCATTCGGGAGGACACGGTGTTCGTGCCCAACACGTTCGGCCCGGCCCAGGCCGAGGGGGACGAGTTCGGGCTGCCCCGGTACGAGGCGGCGAACCACCTGACGGACGACCGCCACTTCGACAACTTGTCCGGTCAGCAGGCGTACAAGTGCTTCGCCTGTCGGCTGAAGAAGGGAAAGGGGTGAGCCCCGTTTCGGACTCGGCCGCGGGCCTCACTTCCCCGACGTGACAGTGCAGACGACGCGGAAGCCGATGTTGTCGCCTTTGGTGCCGGGCGAGCCGGGGTCGTGCGCGGTCGTTGTGCAGTGGAACGCACCCGACCGCCGCGACCCGCCCCGCATCACCGGGTCGCGGGCCTCGTCCGCCGCCTCCTCGGTGCGGAGGTCCGCGCACCACTCCCACGTTGCCCAGCGTATCGTGCAGCCCTCATGCTCGCCGGTGGCTTGCCCACCGGCTGCCTCCCGCGGCCCTTCCCGACTCCTCGCGTCCCGCTCGCCCAGTCCGAGCGGCGGTTTGTCGGGGTCGGCGATGAAGGTGACGGTGCGGACCACGATGTCGGCCTCGGTAGTGCGTGGCAAGCGAAGGGACCGCCCGGATCGGTCGCTCGCGTAACCCACCGGCCCCGGTCGGGGATGCCGCAGGGCCGGATCGAACTAGCATTCCGGGTCCGGCCCGCCGAGCGGAAGCACGATCTGGCAGCAGCCGAGGTTCAACGCGTCGCCCGGAACCCCGGCCTGAACCGCCTCCTCCAGCACCCCGGCCCGCAGCGAGTACCACACGAACCGCCCCTTCTTCTTGCCCTGGATCAGCCCGGACACCTTCAGCACGTGCAGGTGGTGCGACACGTTCACCGCCGGGATCGCGAGCATGTCGGCGATCTCCGTGACGTTGTGCGGACCGTCCGCCAGGAAGCGGACGATCTTCAGCCGCTCCGGGGCGGCCAGGGCGGCGAGCAGTTCGGCACACCGCTTCGGCTGGAGCGGGTCTCTCTTCGGCACGGGACGGCCTCACGCGACGACGGCAGGGCGGCTGTCCGGGTATTCTCGCCACCACCCGCCCCGCGGCCAAGCCCAACCCGGTCACACCTTCCACCGCCGCGGACCAAAATCAGAAATCCGGTGGCGGCGGGGGTCGCGGCCTGTAACATCTTAACTCCAGGGCGGGTATCAAGCTGTCGGCATCCCCGAAGTGACCCTGAACCCGGAGACCCCATGAGCCCCCGCCGGGCCTTCACCCTCATCGAGCTGTTGGTCGTCATCGCGATCATCGCGATCCTGATCGGGTTGCTCCTGCCGGCCGTGCAGAAGGTGCGCGAGGCCGCCGCCCGCATGAAGTGCCAGAACAACCTCAAGCAACTCGGCGTCGCCCTGCACAACTACGAGGGGGCGGTCGGGAAGTGGCCGCCGCTCTACCCCGGCACCGCCCCCGGCTCGACCGCCTTCAACTACAAGTACACTTGGAGCGTCCTCGCCCAGCTCAACCCGTACCTGGAGCAGACGGCCATCTACAACTCGATGGACCTGACCCAGCCGATGTACGACGCGGCCAACCAGATCACCGCCCCGAACAGGTTCGCGGTGGTGCAGAAGGTGCCCATCTTCCTCTGCCCGTCGGACCGCGGGGTGCCGGTGAGCAGTGCCTACGGCGTCACCGACATGGGGCCGACCAACTACGTCGCCAGCCACGGGTCGGGGCAGAGCGGCGGCGGGTACGGCTCCCCGATCGCCGCCGACGGCGTCTTCCCGGCCGTGACCGGGGTCAAGATCACCGACATCACCGACGGCACGTCGAACACCGCGGCGATGTCGGAGAGCATCCTCGGCGACGGGGCCGAGGTGTCCGCGACCCAGCCCGGCGACGAGAAGGTGGCCTACAAGTACACCGGCTTCTCCGGCACGCTGCCCAGCGACGCGAACTGTGCGGGGACACCGTCCTCCTGGAACGGGTACAACCGCCGCGGCTTCATGTGGGCGTCGGGCGAGGCCCGGTGCGTCAGTTACAACCACTACCTGACGCCCAACTCGAAGAGCTTCGACTGCATCGCGAACGACCCGACGAAGACGTACATCGCGGTCGGCTACCGGGCCGCCCGCAGCCGCCACACCGGCGGGGTCAACGTCCTCCTGGCCGACGGCAGCGTGCGGTTCGTCAGCGACTCGATCCCGCCCCAGACGTGGCGTGACATCTCCACGCGGGCCGGGGGCGAAGTGGCGGGGGACTACTGACCCATGCCGCCCGCTCCCCCACCCGGCCGCGGCTTCTCGGCCGCGACCGCCGCGGCGGTCGGAACCGCCGCCGCCGCCATGGTCGCGACGCTGCCGGGCCGCACACACGGGCTGGGCCTGGTGACGGAACCGCTCCTGGCCGACCTCGGACTCGGCCGGGTGCCGTTCGCCGCCCTGAACTTCTGGGCCACCGTCGTCGGGGCCGCCTTCTGCCTGCCGATCGGGTGGGCGATCGACCGACTCGGCGTGCGGGTCGTACTCGCCGCCGTGCTCCTGGGCCTGGGGGTGGCGGTCGCGGTGATGGCCGGGGTGGCGACCGGCGGTCGCGAGGTCGGGCTGCCGACCCCGGAGGTGTTCTTCGTCGGCGGGGTCGAGCCGGCGGTCGTCCCGCTCGACCTGTTCCTGCTCGTCCTGCTCACCCGCGGGCTGGGTCAGAGTGCCCTGTCGGTGGTCAGCCTCGCCCTGGTCGGGAAGGTGGCCGGGAATCGGCCCGGAGCGGTGATCGGCGTGTACTCGTTCCTGGTCGCGATCGGGTTCATGGCCGCATTCGCCGGGGTGAAGGCGGCGTTCGAGCAGTTCCACGCCGACTGGCGGACGGTGTGGGCCGCCATCGGGTGGGTCCTGGTCGGGTTCGGTGTCGCAGCCCTCCTCCTCGTCAGAGACCCGGAAAGCGGCCCGGCCGGGCCGACGAAGGCCGACGGCGATGCGAGGAGTGCGACCCTCGGAGCCGCCCTGCTGACGCCGGGGTTCTGGGTGTTCGGGCTGGCGACCTCCTTCTACGGGCTGGTCGCGGCCGGGATGTCGCTGTTCAACCAGTCGCTGCTGGCCGAGCGTGGCTTCGACCGGAGCGTGTTCCTGACCATCACCACCGTCACCCCGCTCATCGGGCTGGCGGCCAACCTGCTGGCCGGGTGGCTGGCAACCCGCATCCGGCTGGGGGTGCTGCTCGCCGGCGGGCTGCTCGTCCAGGCCGTCGCCCTGGCCGCGTTCCCGCTCGTTTCCACCCTGCCGCAGGTGTACGCCTACGCCGCCGCGATGGGGGTCGCGGGCGGGGTGCTGACGGTCG
>JBJSXS010000382.1:0-3388 GCA_046086545.1 Gemmata sp. | reverse complement strand
AAGTTCGAAGGCAACGAGGTCAAAGGCAGTAAGGGGCTGTACGGGGTGAACCTGGGCGAGGGCGTCAACCGCGTCGGGCCGGACGCGAAGCACCCGTTCGTTGTAAAGAACCTCAAGATTTGGGACGTACACTACGCGTTCCGCGTCCAGGTGCCGAACCTCGCGGTGGAGAACCTTACGATCCACAAGGCCGCATACGGCGTGTACCACCCGAACTACGACAACCACTACTACAAGAACGTGCTCATCAGTTACACGAACACTGAGCCGTTCAACCGGGGCCACGACGATCTGAGCGTGCAGTACGGAACCCTGACAGTGGATGGGCTCACGTTCGACGGCATCCGCTCGGGCGGGATGCCGCTGATCCAGATTTCCGACGACAACCCGACCGGCACCGCCGTCACGCACTTGCGGAACGTGAAGACCTTGAACTGGACCGACGGGAGCAGGGCGAAGGCGGTGGCGAACCTCGGTGGCGGCCCGCGCCCCACGCCGAAGACCGAGAAGGGGGTGCCGATCTACTTCCACGACTGGTTCGGGCCGGGGCGTCATGCTCTGGTCGTCAGCACCAAGTCGGGTGAGTACAAGGCCGAGCCCAAGGCGTTCCGCCCGGAGGCGCCCCTCACGGGGGACGAGTCGCGGGTCGCAGAGGTCAAGGACATCGCGTTCCCGGCGATGCCGCAACCGGCCGATGACCTGCCGCCCGCGACCGTCATCACGCACGTCGGCACGAAGGACGGCAAACTGCACGTTCGCGGTAGCACGATCGACAACGGCGCCGTGAAAAGTGTCAAAGTGAACGGCACCGTCGTGCAGTCGATCGAGGCGAACCACCGGCAGTGGGAAGTGCTGCTCGACGCGGGCACGAAGGAACTGAAGGCGCTTGCTGAGGACGCGGCCGGCAACGTCGAGCAGACGCCGATGGTGCTCAAGGTGAAGTAAAGGGGGCGCGGGCGTGCTGATCGCGATGGCCGGGTTCCCGGGCACCGGTAAGAGCACGCTCGCGGCCGAACTCGCCGCCGCGCTCGGCGGGGTTGTGCTCAGCAAGGACGTGGCGCGGGCGGCCCTGTTCCCCGCGCCCGTGATTGATTACTCGGCGGCGCAAGATCATATCGCCATCGACGCGGTGTACGCCGCCGCCAGATACCTACTCACGCGTCAATCTTCGCGCCCGGTGTTCATCGACGGGCGGACATTTAGCTCGCGGGGGCAACTCGACGCACCTGCTGCGATGGCTCGGGAGCTCGGCGTTCCCTTTCGCGTGATCGAGTGCGTCTGCGCGGACGATGTTCTCCGCGTGCGGCTCGCCGCCGACCACGCCTCCGGCACGCACCCTGCGGGTAACCGAACGCCCGACCTGCTCGCTCGCGTGAGAGCGAACGCGGTGCCGCTCGCCGTGCCGCGCTTGAGGCTCGACACCGGCCGACTACCGCCCGACGAGTGCGCCCGGCGGGCGCTCGCGTACCTTTCTGGGCAGTGCTGACCCTCCGGGTTCGGCGCTGAACGGCTCTTCTGGAGGGAAAATGATCCGTATCGGACTTCTCGCGCTCGCGCTCGCCGCTACCAGTGCTGTGGCTGCTGACTTCGACAAAGAAAAAGCCGACAACTGGCACCACTGGCGCGGGCCCAGCGCCGACGGCGCCGCGCCGAAGGCTGACCCGCCCATCAGGTGGGACGAGAAGACCAACATCAAGTGGAAGGCCGCGCTCCCGGGGAAGGGGAGTGCCACGCCGGTGGTGTGGGGCGATCGCGTGTTCGTCCTCACCGCGATCCCGACTGACCGCGAGGCGAAGCCAGACGAACTGCCCAAGCCGGACCCTCGGTTCAAGGTGAACACCACACCGCCCAAAAACTTCTACAAGTTCGTCGTACTCTGCTTCGACCGCCAGAACGGCCAAAAGAAGTGGGAGCGCGTCGCCGCCGAGGCGGTGCCGCACGAGGGGGTCCACAAGTCACACTCTTACGCGGCCGGGTCGCCCACCACAGACGGGCAGCGCGTGTACGCGTCGTTCGGTTCGTTCGGCACGTACTGCTATGACTTCGAGGGCCGGTTGGTCTGGAGCCGAACCGACTTTGGGCGGATGAACACGCGCTACGGCTGGGGCGAGGCGGTCACGCCAGTCGTTCACGGCGACGCGCTGCTGTTGAACCACGATCAAGAGAGCGACTCCAAGCTCTGGTGCCTCGACCCAGCGACCGGAAAGACGAAGTGGGTCGCAAAGCGCGACGAGAAGACCACATGGTCCACGCCGCTGGTTGTTGACTACAAGGGTAGAATGCAGGCAGTCACAAACGGCACAACCCGCGTACGCAGTTACGACCTCGCCTCCGGCGAGGTGCTCTGGCAGTGCGCCGGAATGACCACGAACCCGATCCCCTCGCCGGTTCGCGTCGGCGACTCGGTGGTCTGCGTGAGCGGGTACGGCGGTGCCGCGGCCGTGTCTGTCCCGCTCGGCTCGACCGGTGATCTGGGTGACAAGGGGAAGGTGAACTGGAGGTACGCGTCCGGCACGCCGTATGTTCCGTCCCCGGCCCTGCTGGGCGAATCTCTGTTCTTCACCGCGGCGAATGATTCCCTGCTGACGGTGCTAAACGCCAGGAACGGCAAGGCGGTTATCGCCAAGGAGCGGTTGCCGCAGGCGAAGAGCTTTTACGCGTCGCCGATCACCGCCGCGGGCCGCGTGTACTTCGTGGACCGCACCGGGACCGCCGTGGTGCTGAAGGCCGGGGACACGCTCGACGTGCTGGCGGTGAACCAGCTGGATGATCAGCTCGATGCATCCCCGGTCGCGGTAGGGAAGGAACTGTACCTGCGCGGCGACAAGCACCTGTACTGCATTGCCGCGAAATAGCGCGAACACACGTCGCGTTTCGCCTGTCTTGATCAGGTTCCGCGGTCCTGTTACTACCCGCCCCGAGGGGCGGGGCACCTTTGGAGCTGGCCCAATGGTCGCCGTCCCATCGGTTCGTGTCGGCTCTCCTGTCGCGCACGACAGGCTCACGGTGTTCCCGCTGTTCCTCGAAGCCCCGTCCGCGCCCGGGTACCGGTTGTCCGAAGAGGCACTCGCCGACGGCACCGCAGTAGTCGAGGAGGTGTCCGAGGGCGGCAGCGTGCCGAACCTCGCGGTGGACAACCGCGGCAACGCACTGGTGCTGTTCGTGGAGGGGCAGGAGCTTCGCGGGGCGAAGCAGAACCGCGTCCTCAACTCGTCCGTGCTGATCGGGGCGCACACGAAGACCGTTATCCCCGTCAGTTGCGTGGAGCAGGGCCGTTGGCGATACGTTTCCAAGCAGTTCTCGTCGTCGGGCTATCACGGCTCCGCGAAACTCCGGGCGGTGCTGAAAAAATCGGTTAACGATTCCACGCTGAGCGGGCGCGGGCACA
>JBJSXS010000381.1:0-6909 GCA_046086545.1 Gemmata sp. | reverse complement strand
GCATCAGGTCGCCGCGGCCCCACTGCGGGTTCATGCCACCGCACGCGTTGGTGACGATCAGCGCGCCGGCGCCGAGGGCTTTCATCACGCGCACCGGGAACGTGACCTGCTGGAGCTTGTACCCCTCGTAGAAGTGCAACCGCCCCTCCATCACCGCGACCTTCTTACCGCCGAGCGTGCCGCACACCAGTTGCCCCTTGTGCGTGGGCGCGGTCGAGCGCGGGAAGTGCGGGATCTGCTCGTAGGGGATGGTCGCATCGACCCGGACGTCTTCGGCGAACTTGCCCAGGCCGGTGCCGAGGATGATGCCCGCGGCCGGGGCGTGCGCCCATTTCGAGCGGATGAGTGCCGCGGCCTCTTCGATCTGGTCGTACAGCGCTGCCATGCCTGGCTCCTGTTGGTGGGTGCGTGTTGTTGTAGAATCTCGGCAGGTTCGGCTCGACCCCACCGGGCCGGGCGCTGAACACGGAGGCGACAATGGCCGTCAACCTGCCCCCGCACTACCACGACGCCGAGGCGCGCTACAAGAAGGCGCAGGCGCCCGAGGACAAACTCGTCGCGCTCAAAGAAATGTGGGTACTGCTGCCCAAACACAAGGCGAGCGAGAAGGTTCAGGCGGAACTCAAAACCAAGATTTCTGAACTGACCGACCAGATCGAGCAGGCCAAGAGCGGCCCCAAGAAGGCCGCGCCGGGGACGTACAAGTTCCCGCGCCAGGGCGCCGGAACGGTGGTGCTCGTCGGCCCGCCGAACGCCGGGAAGTCGCTCCTCCTGTCGAAGCTCACGAAGGCGTCGCCGGCGGTAGCGCCGTACCCCTTCACGACGCGGGAACCGATCCCGGGTATCATGGACTACGAGGACGTTCGCGTGCAACTCGTGGACTTGCCGCCCGTCACCGCGGACCACTACGAGACGTTCATCACCGACATCACACGTGCCGCCGATGCGGCAGTTCTGTTCCTCGACCTCGGCGACGATGACGGCCCGGCCGCGACGCGGGCTACCGTCGATCGCCTCAAGCAGGCGCGCCGGTTGCTGGTACCCCCGGGCACCGCCGCGACCGACGATCCGACCGTGTACGCGCTCCCCACGCTCCTTGTGGCGAACAAAGCCGACGACGAGGCCGCCGACATCCGGCTCGAAATCGCGCGGGAGGAGTTCGGCACGAGTTTTCCACTGCTGACCGTCTCCGCGGAACGCGGGGACGGTCTCGACGCGCTGCGCAGGGCGACCTACGACGCACTCGGGGTGATGCGAATCTACACCAAGCAACCGGGCAAGGCCGCTGACATGACCGCGCCGTTCACGCCGCCCATCGGCAGCACCGTGGCCGACCTCGCGGGGAAGGTTCACCGCGATCTCGAAGACGCGGTCAAGTCGGCCCGGGTGTGGGGCGCCGCGGTCCACGACGGCCAGACGGTCGGCCGGGATCACGTGCTGCACGACAAGGACGTGGTCGAGTTGCACACGTGAGGGGAAAAAGCGATGGTGCAGTCATGAACACGGCCCCGCTACCGCCGCCCGCGCTCCTCGTTCGCCACGGGTCGATGCGGTTCATCGGCGCGTTCACCCCGCCGCCCGGCCCGGCCGTCTCGCGCGGCGACGTAGCGATCCTGCGCACCGAGCGCGGGCAGGAGAGCGGTGAGGTGCTCTGCCCCGCGACGCCCCAGGCCCTCGCGGCCATCCCCGAGCCGACCCGCGGCCAGATCGTCCGCGTCGCGACCGCGGAGGACCGCGCGAGGATAACGCACATCGCGAATGTGCAGCAGAAGCAGCAGTACGACGCGGGCGCGCGCCTGGTGGCCCAGCACCGGCTCGCGATGCAGATCGTGGACGTGGAGTACCTGTTCGGCGGCGAGCGGCTCATCTTCTACTTTCTGGCCGAAGGGCGAGTGGACTTCCGCGAGCTCGTGAAGAGCATGGCCCGGGAGTTCCACACCCGAATCGAGCTCCGGCAGATCGGCGTGCGGGACGAGGCCAAACTGCTCGCGGACTACGGCGACTGCGGCAAGCCGGTGTGCTGCAACTCGCACATGGTGGTGATGCCGCCGGTGTCGATGCGCATGGCCAAGCTGCAGAAATCCACACTCGATCCGACCAAGATCAGCGGCCGGTGCGGGCGCCTGAAGTGCTGCCTGCGCTTCGAGCAGGACGTGTACGAGGAGTTCCAGAAGGAGCTGCCCCCCGTGGGGGCGCGGGTGGTGACCGCGAAGGGGCAGGGGCGGGTCCTGGCGCACGAGATCCTCGCCCGCCGCCTGCTCGTGGAGTTCGAGGACGGGCGCCGCCTGCCCGTCGCCGCCGACGAAGTGCTGACGAGGTTGTAAAACGGTCGGGTATCAGGAGCCGAGGACCGGCCCGCCGCCGGTTCCGCGCCCGCTCTTAGAGCCTTGACCGCTTCGCTCCCCGGTCCTACCTAGAGGTGCCTGTGGACGCTCGGATACTGGGTCTGTGTCGCGAAGACCCGCGGTTCGCCTACGAGGCCTACGAGTTCGTGTGCGCCGCGGTCGAGTACACGCAGAACCGGCTGGGCCGGGACACCGAGCGCGACGCCACCGACGAGCGGCACGTCAGCGGGGCCGAACTGCTCCGCGGCACGTGTGAGCTGGCCGTTAAAGAATTCGGCATGATGGCTCCGGTGGTGTTCCGGCAATGGGGCGTGCGAACCACCGACCACGTCGGTGAGCTCGTGTTCAAGATGATCGGGGCGAACCTGCTCAGCAAGTCCGACCGCGACGACCCGGACGACTTCCGCGCCCTGTTCGATCTGCACGAGCAGCTGAGCGCCGGGTTCGAGTTGACGCTCGACGACGCCTCCAAGCGGGGTGCCCGATGACCCCACGGGCGCGCCTGATGGTCGCGGCAGCTTTGTTCCTCGGCTGGATCAGCTGGCTGGGGGTCACCGCGCTCACCAAGAGCCGAGCGCCGCTGGTGTCCCGCGCGCAGGCCGCCGCGGCAACGGTCCCGGTGCTGGCCCGGTTGACCGACGGCGTCGAGGACCGCGAGGCGTACTTGATCCGCCGCGCGGGGCAACCGGGACAGATGGCCGCCGAGGTGAAAGAGAAGGCGGGCCGCCCCGCAGTTGTGGTGGAGGTCGTGGAGTCGTTCCGGGACGGCCCCGCTGCTGGCACGAAGGTTGGGGTGTCTAACCTCCCGACCGCCACCGGGTACAGCGGTGAGGGCCGCTATTTGCTGCTCCTGACTCGCGAGGACGCCGCGCACGTCCTGGTGGGCGATAAGTTCGATGCGTACACGCTCGTCGGCCAGCAGCGGTCGCCCGGCTCGGACCTCGCGGACGTCGGCCCGCCGACCGTCTACCTCTGGACGGACCGGACCGACGGCGACCTGCGCAAGCAGGTGAAGCGACTGTTCCCGTGACTTTTCCACCGGCACGCCGACGCGCCCGTCGGTGTATTTCGGTTCAGCCGGCCGGCGGGCAGGTCTTCAGTCGACCTCCGATCGGAACACCCTGTCCTTCCGTCTCCAAAGCCGCCGCCTTCGCGGTGAAGTGTCAACCTTGGCAACGAGTACATCCCGCGAAACAACCTGGGCCGCATACCGGGCGGCAGTAACGGTGCGGCGGTCCACCTGCCGCTACCGATCGGGACCGGCTAGCGTACAACCGGCGCGCGAACCTTCCCTCCGCGACCGCCGTCTGATATGACTACAGCGGGTTCGTACTGGTACGCTCGCGTAGCTCAGTGGCAGAGCGGCGCTTTTGTAAAGCGCGGGTCGTGGGTTCAACTCCCTCCGCGAGCTTTCCATTTCGGTCCCCGGGTGCTACAACAACACCCTAGTCGGTAAGTGGTGGCCGAGGGCGGTTCACGGGTAGGTGGCAGAGTGGTCAATTGCACCAGACTGTAAATCTGGCCTCTTCGGAGTTCGGGGGTTCAAATCCCTCCCTACCCACTCAGGAAGGGTGTCTGTTGAGGGATGAATCGAAGGTATTGATTTGATTCATCCCTCAACAGACACCCTTCCCGCGAAGCGAACGCGGGTGTAGCTCAGCGGTAGAGCTCTTGCCTTCCAAGCAAGATGTCGTGGGTTCAAATCCCATCGCCCGCTCTGTCTGCGGATCGGAGTCGGGAAAAAGTTTTCAGGAAAGCGCCGCCGCGAAGCGCCCGCCCCTTCACTTTTGCCCCCGACCTTTTACCTTTGAATGTTGGGTATGCTGCTGTAGCTCAGTTGGTAGAGCACCTCCTTGGTAAGGAGGAGGTCATGGGTTCAAGTCCCATCAGCAGCTCTCTCGTATCGGCTCGGTTGCGGGCGGAACGATCGGAACGGGGATGTCGGCCGCCGGCCGCGGCCCCTCTCTACAAGCACCCAGTTACCACCGTTGAGGAGTGAGGAGCGATGGCCAAGGGGAACTTCGAGCGGACCAAGCCTCACGTCAACGTCGGGACCATCGGTCACATCGACCACGGCAAGACGACGACCACCGCGGCCATCATGGCACGCAACGCGTACCTGAACAAACTCAAGGAGTTCAAGAGCTACTCCGAAATCGCTAAGGGCGGCATCGTTCGCGACGCGAACAAGACCGTGACCATCGCCGTGTCGCACGTCGAGTACGAGTCGAACGACCGCACCTACGCCACCGCCGCAGACCTTCCATACAAGGACCTGCTCGACTACCCGGGAATGGAGAAGTTCCTCGGCCAGTCGATCAAGGGCCGTCACTACGCCCACATCGACTGCCCGGGGCACGCCGACTACATCAAAAACATGATCACCGGCGCCGCCCAGATGGACGCCGCCATCCTGGTGGTCGCCGCCGACGACGGCCCGATGCCGCAGACCCGCGAGCACATCCTGCTCGCCAAGCAGGTCGGCGTGCCGAACATCGTCGTGTACCTGAACAAGTGCGACAAGGCCGACCCGGAACTGATTCCGCTGGTCGTGATGGAGCTGCGCGACCTGCTCAGCAAGTACGACTTCAAGGGCGACGACATCCCCATCGTGTTCGGCCGGTCGAAGGAGGCGCTCGAGAACGCCACCAGCGACAACCAGGGGTCACTCTCTGTCGACGCCCTGATGTTCGCGCTAGACACCTACGTCCCGCTGCCCCAGCGCGAAGAGGACAAGCCGTTCCTCATGTCGGTGGAAGAAGTGTTCTCGATCAAGGGGCGCGGCACCGTGGCCACCGGGCGCGTCGAGCGCGGCACCGCCAAGGTCGGTGACGAAGTCGAGATCATCGGCCTCCGCAAGGACAACGTGAAGACGGTGCTCACCGGCATCGAAATGTTCCAGAAGACGCTCGACAAGGCCATCGCGGGCGACAACGTCGGGGCGCTGCTGCGCGGCATCGAGCGCGACGGCATCGAGCGCGGTCAGGTGCTCGCCAAGCCGGGCAGCATCACCCCGCACACCAAGTTCGAGGCCAACATCTACGTGCTGTCGAAGGAAGAAGGCGGCCGCCACACCCCGTTCTTCAAGGGCTACAAGCCGCAGTTCTACTTCCGCACCACGGACGTGACCGGTTCGATCACGCTCCCGGCGGAAGTCGAAATGTGCATGCCCGGTGACAACGTGAAGATCACCGTCGAGTTGATGGAAGGCATGCCGGTCGCCATGGATGAGGGGCTCCGGTTCGCCATCCGTGAGGGCGGCAAGACCGTCGGCTCGGGCGTGGTGACGAAGATCATCGCCTGAGCTTGGGAAGTTGTCAGTTGTCAGTTGTCAGTTGTCAGTCACTTAGCGAGACCGGCCGCCGCCGCTGTCCCTTCTGACTGATAACTGAGGGCCGGCCACTGACGGCTTCTACCTACGAGCGTAGCTCAACGGTAGAGCAACGGTTTCCAAAACCGTCGGTTGGGGGTTCAAATCCCTCCGCTCGTGCTGACGCGGGGTGCGCGCGGGCGGAGCGAGCCTGCTAGGCCGCGAGCCGCCGGAAAACGTGGTCGATCCGCAACCGGCCGCCGAAATGGGGATTTCCCCCTCTTCGGCGGCCGGTAAGTTCAATGTGAGCCGGTTCCAGACCGGACGCAACATGTACGCCTAGTTCTCGTTACAGCGCCCTTCCTGGAACCGAACGAGCCAGGGCCACGGACGCGCCCGAGACGCGATGGAGAGGACGGAGCATGGCGACCGCCGTTGAACCCAGTTCCGCGCCCAGCGCGCCGAGCCGCCCGCTGAGCTTGCCGATCGCGAGCCTCCTCGGGGCCGTTTACGTCGGCGCGTCGCTGGCCATCGTGTTCTACTTGGTGCCGCTGCTGTGGGGGCATTACCTCACCCCTCTCATCAACGCGCGCCCGGCGAACTATCTGGGCTGGCTACTGACCGAGGCCGCGGTGCTTGCGGCGCTGGGGTGGTTCGGGTTAAAGCTTGCGGCCGACGCCCCTCGCGGAATTCATGGCGGCATTTTCATTACAGTCTCGGCCGCCATCACGATCTTCTTCGTCGCCCGCGCGTTCGCGATGAACCTCGATGGGCTGCCGGGTCAGGTCGTCGGCGCTGCAGTCGCGGTCGGCTTGGTGTACCTGTGCGTCCGGCTGCTGACGGGCAAGACGGGTGAGCGCTGGATGGTCGCGCTGGAAGAGCAGGGCTGGTTCTCGACGCACCAGTACAAGCGGTCGCTGGGCGTGAAAGTGCGGCGGCTCACGATCCTCGGGTTCCTGATCCTCGGCGGCTCGGGCGCGTGGTCGCTGTACAACGCCGGGCTGGTGTCTGAACAACTGACGCTCGCGCTGCCGTTCGGATCGCAGCCGGTCAACCTCATGAACGGGCCGCTCCTCGACCTCGGTGCGAAGGTGTTCGTATTCGCGCTCATCCTCGCCGTTACGCTCTGGGTCGGGTTCCGCGCGGTGAACGTGCCGGAGTTCGCCGAGTTCCTGATCGCGACCGAGGCCGAAATGAACAAGGTGTCCTGGTCCAGCCGGAAGCGGCTGGCTCAGGACACCGTGGTGGTACTCA
>JBJSXS010000380.1:0-5567 GCA_046086545.1 Gemmata sp. | reverse complement strand
TGATCGGGTTCTGCCAGTCGATGAAGTACAGCGCGCCGTCCGGCCCGGTCTTGCAATCGACGGGGCGGAAGTTCGGGTCGCTGCTCGACAGGATCGGCTCCTGCTCCTGCCCGCTCAGGCTCGCACCGGTGTCCGAGATCTTGTACCGCAGGATGCCCTGGAACCCGATGCAGTTGGTGACGATCAGGTTCCCGTCCCACTCCGGCGGGAAGTGCTTGCTGGACAGGTACTCCATACCGCCGCTCGGCCGCGTGCGCTGCTGGTACACCTGCGCCGGGCGGTTGTGCTTCTGCGGGTACGGCAGGTGGCCGCTGAACAGCGGGGCGTGGAACGGGTTGGCCCCGGTGCCGTCGATGACGATGTCCTGGCCCCAGCGGTCGAACACGTGCCCGTGCGGGTTCGCGAACCCGTAGGTGACGTAGATCTCGAACTTCTGGGTCCGCGGGTTGTACTTGAACACGCCGCCGTTGGCGAGCCGCTTCGACGGCCCGTACGGGTCCTCCACCTGCGAGTGGTGGAACGTGCCCTCCTGGAAGTACAGGCTCCCGCCCGGGTCCAGCACGAAGCTGTTGGACGTGTGGTGCGTGTCCGCGGTGTCGAGGCCGTGGACGACGCGCTCGCGGACGTCGGGCTTGTCGCCGCCCTTCGAGTCCTTGAGGAAGATGAGGTCCGGGGCCTGCGCGACGATGACGCCGCCGTTGTAGAACTCGAACCCGGTGGGGTTCTGGAGGCCGTCCGCGAACACCTTCATCGTGTCGGCCTTGCCGTCGCCGTCGGTGTCCTCGAAGATCAGAATCTTGTCGTTGTACGGCTCGCCCGGCTTCCAGTGCGGGTAGCTCGGCCACACCGCGACCCACAGCCGGCCCTTCGCGTCCCACGCCATCTGCACCGGCTTGGCCAACTCCGGCCACTGCTCCTCGCTGGCGAACAGGTTGACCTTCAGGCCCTTGCCGATGGTCATGCTCTTGATCGCGTCCTCGCCGCTCAGGAAGACGTGCGTGCCGTTCGGCCCCTTGCCCGGCTTGTTGGTCGCGACCGGCACCGGCCCGGGCACGTTGCTGTCATCGACCTTCGCGTCCCGGCCCTGCGCGACGGCCCAGATGACCTTGTCGCGGTTGGCGGTCATCACGTCGAGCGTTTCAAGCGCCTTCTGGACGACCTCGTAGTTGGTCTGCCCGCCTACGAACTTGAGCCACGCGCGGCCGCCGTAGGTGGAGAACCCGTCGGTCACGCGGTACCGCTGGTACCAGTGGAACGCCTTGTCCTGCACCGCGGGGCGGAGCTTCGCCATCAGCTTCTCATCGGGCGGGACGTACAAGCCCCCCTTGGGGAACAGGGCCGCGTCGATGGCCTCGCCGAGCTTCCGGTTGCCGTCCTCGTTCAGGTGGACGCCGTTGATCGTGAGCGGCTTCTTGGCCCCGGCGTACCCGGCCTTCATCGGCGCGTACAGGTCCACGAAAGACGCGCCGTTCTCGAGCGCCACGGCCCGCATCGCCTTCGTGTACAGTTCGATGTTCTTGTTGACGGCTTCGACCGCGGCCCCGGTCGGCAGGTTGGGGGACCTGTGGTCCTCCATCGGGACCGGCGAGAAGATGGTGAGGCGCGGCGGGGCCGTGCCGTTGTACTTCGTCGCCAACGTGAGCTTGATGAAGGCGGCGAGGTCGTCCTTGAACTTCGGCAGCCCGGCCTCGCCGGCGTAGGACTCGTTGTAACCAAAAAACGCCCAGAGCGCGTTGGGCTGCGTGCCGGCCTTCTCGAACCGGTTCGGGTTCACCACCCCCTTGTCCGCCACCATCTCCGGCTTCGGGACCGGCGCCCTGGCACTGAGCCACTGGTCCGGGGTGCCGAAGTCCTGCGACCGGAGCCGGAGGGTGAGCTCGTCACCCGAGTACCCGAGGTTGCGGATCGTGAGGTCGTGGTTCGGGAGCCGCGCGTGCAGGAACGTCTCGACCCAGCCGTCGTGCTGCATGCGGTCGGCGAGCGTGTTGCCGATGATGCACAGGTGGTCGCCCTTGTCGAGCTTGAACTCGGCGGGCGCGGGGTCGGCGGCGACGGGCACGGTTGGCGCGGGCGGGGCGAGGAACGCGAGCAGGGCCGCGGCCGTACCCAACAAGAGGCCGGCGGCGAGGAGAGAGCGCCCAACGGGCATGGTGAATCTCCGGGGGCGGAGCGAGTGAAACGGTTAGGTGGGTTGTTGTACCAGACTGCGGGCACAGAAGGAACAGCAGGGCGTCAGCGGACGCCATCGGGCTTCATCGCCTCACGCCGGCGCCGGTGAGCGGCTCCGCCTGCCGGTACGCGACGCCGCCGGACAGATGCCGGCCGCCGTGAACGCCGTCCCCGCCAGCGGGCACGCGAGGCGGATGATCGGCGGCGGGCCGAACCCGCCGCACGAGAACGGGCCGTACCGATCCCTTCACCGGGGGTGGGGGCATGCACGCGCCCGTCCGCACCAGCGATCATATGCCGCGTGCGGTCGATGCGCTCCGGCTCCCGCTGCTGGCGCGAAGCGGACGCAGCTCGCTCAACCTCTCCGCGGCGCCCGCGTCGGGGGCGGTTGTTACGTCTGCGCCGGGGCCAGTTGGGCGGGCAGCGTCCGTCGCTTGCGTTTGTGCGAACTCGGCGTCGGCGAGGGGCCGTTTCAGTGCGACTCCACGAGCTTCTTGAGCTCGTTGGCTACGCTCACGGTTGCTCCCCGTGAGAAACAAGGCACGCGACCAGTTCGCGCTCGAACGCGTCCCATGCGATGCCCGAAGCGAACACTTCCAGCCGACTGTCCCGGCGGTAGGACGTCGGCTGTACGCTCACCGCGGACCCGGCCCGGTTCACGGCGGCCCATTCGTCGGGCAGGTGGAACACGCCCTTGAGGCGCGTCACCCCCTTGGTGTTCGCCAGAAGCGCGAGCAACTTGGCCTCATCGAACACCGCGCCCGGCGGGAACACCCACCCGCACGCTTCTTGACCTATCCCCCCGGCCCCTCTCCCTTCGGGTCGGGGGGAGAAATACCTCTGCGCATTCATCCCGTTTGGCAGGTCGGTGGCCGTGTTCCGCTCCCCCGGCACGTCGGGGCGGGGGGGCGGGTCGGGGCGGACCCCCAACCGCTCGTCGTTGGCGCTCAGGTCGAGCCACGCGGGGTCGAGTCGGCCCTGCGTGGTGCCCGCGATCAGCAGCTTCGGCGGGAACAGCCCGTTCGCCCAACTCTGGAAGTCGCTGACGAGTTCCGGCGCCGCGGCGTCGAGCTTGTTCATCACCAGCACGTCGGCCATCTGAATCTGATCGACGAAGATGGGGTTGTCGCGCATCTCCGGCTTGGCGAAATCGTGCGGATCGACAATGCCGATGGTGGCGCGCACGTCCAGGCGCGCGTTGTAGCTCATGCGCAAGGAGTCGAGCAGCTTGGCCGGGTGGCCCAGGCCCGTGGTTTCGATGATGAGGCGCTCGGGGCGCGCTTCGAGCAGGAGGAAGTGAATCGCGACCGGCAGGAACGGGGCGCTGGCGCAGCACACGCACCCGCCGCCCACCTCCTTGACCGTAACGCCTTCCGGGGCACTCCCCTCGATCAGGGCGTCGTCAATCGAGACGGCGCCGTACTCGTTCACGAGTACGGCCCACCTCGACCCCTTCTGCTTGCGCTGAAGGAGGTCGATGACGGCGGTCGTCTTGCCGACGCCAAGAAACCCGGTGATGAGGTTCGTGGGTACAGAAGTCATCGGCCCCTGCGTGCGGTGCGAAGCCGCCCGCGGCTTCAGAGCCACATTATAGGATGCCGAACTTCTTGAACGCCTCGGCGGTCGTCATCCCGCCGGCGAGCGCCTTGCGCACGAGGTTCTCGCCGCTCACCTTCTCTTCGGCCAGGCGCAGGGTTTCTTCGGCGGCGACGTTGGGCACCGCCACCACGCCGTCGTGGTCCGCGAGGACCAGATCGCCCGGGTACACCAGCACGCCGGCGCACGAAACGGGCACGTTGTGCGCGGTCACGTCCAGGCGCCCGAGGCTGTCCGCGGGGTGGAAGCCGTTGTGGAACACCGGGAAGCTCATCGCCTTGATCGCCAGCGAGTCGCGCGTCGGGCCGTCGAGCACCACCCCGCGGCAGCCGCGGTACTTGGCCGCCGTGGAGAGCAACTCGCCCCAGAAGCTGCACGCGCTTTCGGAGACGACCAGGACGTCGCCGTTCTGGAGCGAATCGACCGCGGCCAGTTCGCCCGCGTAGGGGTGCGCCGGGGCCTGCTCGCGCGCCGGGACCGTTTGCACGGTGAGCGCGAACCCGGCGGCCTTGGCCTCCGGCCACAGCGGGCGCACCCGGGGGTTCATGCTCTGGTTGCGGAACCCGAGCTTGTCGAGCACGTCGGCCACGACCGGGGTGTAGAGTCTGGCGAGCCGGTCAACCCATTCGAGGGGGCGCTGCATGGCGGGAGTGTTTGGTGATTAGTGTTTGGGGTTCGGTTCTTCGGTTCCGCCATGCTATCAGAGATGCGTAACGCAGAACACCAAACACCATCAGGCCTTCGCCTCCTTGCCCCACTTGCGGGCCTTCCGCTCGTAATTGACGTCTCACAGGCTGGGAACGCCGCTCACGTGCGCGCCGGCGCGCGGTGGAAATGGGTCCGGGCAGCGCCACGGTGCCGGCCGCGCCGAACGGTTGTCGCCGCGGGTCCCCCGCAGGAACCCCGGGCACTCACCCCGCCGGCCCCTCGTCCTCGGGCGCGCCCGCGAGGGCGGGGCGCCGGCGCGCGTACCGCTCCCACAGGGCCTGGAGCGGCGTCGAGAACGCGTACCAGCACGAGAGCAGCGGGGCCGCGACGCGTGGGATCGCGGCGATCACCATGAGGACGAACACGAGCCGGATGATCGCCCGGCCGCTCCGGCGCCCGCGGGCCAGGATGTGGCGCCGGTACCGGAGGCGCGAGACCATCAGGCCCGCGACAAGGAACGTGATGACCGGGAGCGCCCGCACCGCGGTCCAGTCGAGCCAGTGCCCGACCGTTGCCCCCCACGCGCCGTAATCCGTCTCGGCGAGTACCGCCGGGCCGAACACCATCACCGGGAACGCGGCCACCACCGCCGCGGCCGCCGGCGACGGCAACCCGGTGAAGTCCTTAGGCTTCTTCGCGCTCGCGTCGGACTGCACGTTGAACCGCGCGAGCCGCAGCACCGTGCACACCACGTACAGCGCGGCGACGAGCCACAGGAGCCGCGGGTGGTACCCGTCGGCGACCGAGAACTTGAGCATCAGGAACGCGGGCGCGGTACCGAAGGTGACGGCGTCGCACAGCGAGTCGAGCTGCGCGCCGAACTCGCTGCTCCGGTTCGCCCACCGCGCCGCGCTGCCGTCGAACGCGTCGAACACCATCCCCAGGTAGATCAGGCACGCCGCCACGAACAGCGACGTGCTCGTGGCGTGGTTCGTCCACCCCGAGGCGAACGTGATCGCGCCGAACCCGCACACGGCGTTGCCGAGCGTCAGCGCGGTCGGCAGCACGGCGAACAGTTTGCCGCGGCGGAGCATGGACTCTTTGTTCACCACTTCACCCCGTAGGCGCCGTCGGGGCCGCCGCGAACGCGGCCA
>JBJSXS010000379.1:0-4224 GCA_046086545.1 Gemmata sp. | reverse complement strand
ACCTTCTTGGCGGTGCCGAGCTGGTCGAGGGTGACCGTCTCGAGCTTCATGCCCAGGTCTTCGAAGATCGCGGTGCCGCCGGTCAGCACGGCGATGTCCTGCAGCATCGCCTTGCGGCGGTCGCCGTAGCCCGGGGCCTTCACCGCGCAGACCTTGAACTGGTAGTTCGACTTGATCACGTTCACGACCAGGGTCGCGAGCGCGTCGCCGTCCACTTCCTCCGCGATGATCAGCAGCGGCTTGCCCTGCTGAACGACCTTCTCCAGGATCGGCAGCATGTCGCGGGCGACGCTGATCTTCTTTTCGTACACGAGGACGTAGGCGTCTTCGAGTTCGCACTCCATCGTTTCGGGGTTGTTGATGAAGTACGGCGACAGGTAGCCGCGGTCGAACTGCATGCCCTCGACGAACTCGTAGTTCGTCTCGATGGTCTTGGCCTCTTCGACGGTGATGACCCCGTCCTTGCCGACCTTGTCCATCGCCTCGGCGAGCTTCTTGCCGATGTCCGCGTCGCCGTTGGCCGCCACGGTGGCGACGTTCTCAAGGCCCTTCTTGCCCCCGACCGGGATGCTCATCTGCTTGAGCTTGGCGACGATGCTCTCGACCGCCTTCTCCATCCCGCGCTTCATGAGCATCGGGTTGGTGCCCGCGACGACCGCCTTCAGCCCCTCGGTGAAGATCGCCTCGGCCAGCACGGTCGCGGTGGTGGTGCCGTCGCCGGCCACGTCGCTGGTCTTGGACGCGACCTCCTTGACCATCGCGGCGCCCATGTTCTCGTAGTGGTCGGGGAGCTGGATCTCCTTCGCCACGGTCACGCCGTCCTTGGTGACGGTCGGGCTGCCGAACGACTTCTGGATGATGACGTTGCGGCCCTTCGGCCCGAGCGTCACCTTCACGGCGCGGGCCAACTTGGATATGCCGCGCTTCATCGCGTCGCGGGCTTCCTGGTCGAATGCGATCTGCTTGGCGCTCATGCTTGCCTCTCGGGATTGAGTATCGAGTGTTTGGGGATCGAGTTTCGAGTTCGGCGTCAGCCGATGACACAGAGGACGTCGCCTTCGTGCATCAGGAGGACCTCGCCAACGGTCTTGTGCTCGTGCTCGTCGCCGGCCCACGAGGTGAACAGCACCTTGTCGCCGGCCTTTAGCTGCATCGCGGCGCGGGTGCCGTCCGGCTTCATCTTGCCGGGGCCGACCGCGACAACGGTGCCGCGCTGCGGCTTGTTCTTTGCGGTGTCGGGCAGAAGGATGCCGCCGGCCGTCTTCTCTTCGGCGGCTTCGCGGCGAACAACGATGCGGTCGCCGAGCGGTTTGAGGCCCATTACGGCTCCAATTCAGAAAACGAACCCGAAATATGTCCCTCGCCAATATGCAAGTGCCGTGCCCGTGAATCAATCTGTTCGTAAGTGACTGTTTGGATTGGTTTTGCGACGAATAGATGCCGCAAAGAGGCGAGGAATCCTGCCAGGATTGCGGCAGGGCAGGGGACTGGGGCTGACGGTTTGGCAGTGCCCGTCACCGGCGCTTGTGCGACAGGCTCGGCATGAGTCGGAGTCACACGGGCTCGCTCCGGTCCTCCTCGAAGGGCGGGACCCGGTGCCGCCCCCGCCCCGCGAGCCGTTCGGCGAGGGGCCGAACGCCGCGGCGCCCGCGCGCCGCCGCCCGCTCTTACGAGCGTCGTCCGCTCCGCGCCTGGGCCGATTTTAGACCCGCTCCACAACCATCGCGACGGCGTTGCCCCCGCCGAGGCAGAGCGAGGCCAGGCCGTACCTCTTCTCGTGCCGCTTGAGGGCGTGAACCAGCGTCACCAGCACCCGCGCCCCGCTCGCGCCGATGGGGTGGCCCAGCGCGACCGCGCCGCCGTGGATGTTCACCTTCGCCTCGTCCAGGTTCAGCCCCTTGCCGCACGCGAGTATCTGGGCCGCGAACGCTTCGTTCAGCTCGAAGAGGTCGATGTCGGAGACCGATAGCCGCGCTTTCTCGCAGGCCGCTTTTACCGCGATCACGGGGGCGATGAAGATGTCCTTCGGGTGAACGCCGCTCGTGCTGTAGCTCACGATTCGCGCGAGCGGCTGTGCCCCGGTTTGTTCCACGAAGCGGCCGGACGCGACCACGACCGCGGCGGCGCCGTCGGACAGCTGCGAGGCGTTCCCCGCGGTCACGGTGCCGTCGGCTTTGAACGCGGGCTTGAGCTTCGCAAGGCCCTCCGCGGTGGTGTCGGCGCGGACCCCCTCGTCCCGCTCGACCGGCGGGACCGGCCGCTTGCCGCTCTGCGGGAGCGCCACCGGCACCACCTCGTCCGCGAACGCGCCCGCCGCCCAAGCGGCCGCGGCGCGGCGGTGGCTCTCCGCCGAAAAGCGGTCCTGGTCGGCGCGCGTGACGCCGCACTTCGTCGCGATGTGGTCGGCGGAATCGCCCATCGCGCGGTTCTCGAACGCGCACCACAGCCCGTCGTTGACGAGCGCGTCGGTGGCGGCTTGGTTGCCGTACTTGTACCCCTGCCGCACGCCCTGCAGCAGGAACGGCGCGCGGCTCATGCTCTCCATGCCGCCCGCGACGACGAGGCTCGCGTCGCCGGCGCGGGCGCCCTGGGCCTCGAGCATCACGGCCTTCAGGCCCGACCCGCAGACCATGTTCGTGGTGTGGGCGGGAACCGTGTCCGGCAGGCCCGCGAGGAGCGCCGCCTGGCGCGCCGGGGCCTGCCCGACGCCCGCCTGCACCACGTTCCCCATGACGACGTCCTCCACCTGCTCCGGCTCCACCCCGGCGCGCCTGACCGCTTCCGCGATGGCGATCGCGCCGAGCCGCGGGGCGGGCAGCTCCGCGAGGCCGCCGAGGAACTTGCCGATGGGCGTGCGCGCCGCGGACAGGATGTACGCGTCCATATGGGCCCTCGTCGCGGGGAGAGTGGGGTGCAAGAATTGTACGCCGCGGCGCCGCCCGCCGACCCGCCCGGCTTTACGCCAGCCAGCCGTGGCCCTCGTCGCGCAGGATGCGGGCGATGCCCTCGATCCACCTGGGGTGGTCGTTCAGGCAGGTGCCCGACTTGAGGTGCTCGCCGCCGGCGTGCTCGAACACTTCGCGGCTCTCGTTGCCGATCTCGTCGATCGTCTCCAGGCAGTCCGCGGTGAACCCGGGGAGCGGCAGGTACACCCGCCGCACGCCCCGCTTCGCGAGCTGCGTCAGCACGTCGTCGGTGTACGGCTTCAGCCACGCGCTGCGCCCGAAGCGCGACTGATAGGTTTGCGTCCACCGGCTCCGCGGCCACCCCATGCGTTTCACGAGCGCCCGGGCGGTGCGCACCACGTGCGTCGCGTACGGGTCGCCGGACTGGGCGTACTTCTGCGGGATGCCGTGGAAGCTGATGACGAAGTGGTCCGGCTCCCACGGCAGCTTCGCGAGGTCGTCGCGCACCACCGCCTCGACCGCGTCGAGGTACCCGGGGTGGTCGTAGTACGGCGGCACCACGCGCACCGCGGGCACCCGCTTGAGCGTCTTCAGGGCGGTGAACAGCGCGTCGGTCGCGCTGGCGAACGAGGTCGCCGAGTACTGGGGGAACATCGGCAGCGCGACGAGCTTCGTCACGCCGCCGTCCACCATCTGCTTGAGCGTGTCGCGCAGCGGCGGGTTGCCGACGATCATCCCGAACCGCACCGGGGTGTTCGGGAAGTGCGCCTGGACCAGTTCCGTCTGGCGCTTGGTGTAGTGCATCAGGGGCGAGCCGGTGTTCGCGTCCCAGACGCGGGCGTACTTCGCGGCGGAGTCCGCGGGCCGGCTCCGCAGGATGAACATGTTGAGGATCAGCTTCCACTTCCACCCCTGGTTCTCGATCACCCGGGGGTCGGAAAGGAACTGCTTGAGGTACGGCTTGAGCGCCGCGGCCGTGGGCGCGTCGGGCGTGCCGAGCTGGATGAGTAGGATGCCGGTCATCAGTGCTCAGTGGTCGGTGAAAAAACAGTGGTCAGTTCGCGGCCCGCCCGCACTGCATCGTACGGGCGGGCCGCGAACTGACCACTGACCGCTGCCGGCCGACAACCGACAACCGGCGGCCGCTCACTTCTTCTTGCAGTTCGGCCCTTCCTTGGCCGGGCTCTTCTCGGTGATGTGGGCGTCGCCGCCGGCCGCCTTCAGCGCCGCGGCCCGCTCGACGTTCAGCTGGATGTAGCTGCTCCACGGGCCCGGCACGTTCGGCTCGGAGTAGATCGCCTCGACCGGGCACTCGGGC
>JBJSXS010000378.1:0-4478 GCA_046086545.1 Gemmata sp. | reverse complement strand
CCGGCGGCGGCATCAAGGGCGGCATGACCTACGGCTCCACCGACGAGTTCGGGTTCGCAGCGGTGGACAAGAAGGTTCACATCCACGACCTGCACGCCACGATCCTGCACCTGATGGGCATCGACCACGAGAAGCTCACGTACCGCTACAGCGGGCGCGACTTCCGCCTGACCGACGTCGCCGGCAGCGTGGTGAAGGACATTCTTGCGTAGTGGCCAGCGGCCGGCGGTCAGTGGGGCGGCCGTCCGGGCCGCCCCTTTTCGTTTCGACGGGGTCGCCCTCCGTAGAACAGCTACCAATCAGTCCACGTTCGGGCTGACCACCGACCACCGACCACCGGCCGCCCCCTGCCATGAAAGCCATTCAGCTCGAACAGCCCAAAGCGTTCCGCGAAATCGACATCCCCGAGCCCGAGCGCCCGGGGCCGGGCGACGCGGTGGTGAAGGTGTCGCGGGTCGGCGTGTGCGGCACCGACTACAGCGGTTACCTGGGCAAGATGCCGTTCTTCAGCTACCCGCGCATCCCCGGGCACGAGCTGGGCGTCGAGGTCGTCGCCGTTGGCGAGGGCGTGACGAGCGTGAAGGTCGGGGATAAGGCCGCGGTCGAGCCGTACATCAACTGCCAGCGGTGCTACTCGTGCGCCCGCGGGCACACCAACTGCTGCGAGAACCACCTCACGCTCGGCGTCCACATCGACGGCGGGTTGCGCCCGCTGTTCACGGTGCCGGCGCGGAAGCTCCACGTCTCCACGAAGCTGAGCTTCGAGCAGCTCGCGCTGGTGGAAACGCTCGGCATCGGGCTGCACGCGATCAACCGCTCGAACCCGCGGGCCGACGAAACCGTGCTCGTCATCGGCGCCGGCCCCATCGGGTTGTCGGTGATCGAGTTTGCAAAGCTGGCCGGATCACGCATAATCGTGATGGACCTGAACGAGCAGCGCCTCGCGTTCGCGCGCGACAAGATGGGCGTGACCGACACCATCCTCTCGAAGGGCGTGCTCGAAGACGACGTGAAGACGTTCACCGACATGACCGCCGGGAAGCTCGGCAACGTGGTGGTGGACGCGACCGGCAGCTCGCGGAGCATGAACACGTCGTACAACTTCGTGGGCTTCACCGGGCGGCTGGTGTGGGTCGGCATCACGCAGGATCAGCTCTCGTTCACGCAACCGCTGATGCACCGGCGGGAGATGACCTTCATGGCGAGCCGCAACGCGCTCGCGCACGAGTTCACGCGCATCATCCGCCTGATCGAAGGCGGGATGATCGACACGCGCCCGTGGATCACGCACCGCGCCCCGATGTCGGGCCTGATCGACGTGTTCCCGACGTGGCTCAAGCCCGAAACCGGCGTCGTGAAGGCGATGGTCGAGGTGGGGTGAGGGCGAACGTCGCGCCGTCGTGGATTGCAAACCCGGCCGCGTTCACTAACGACAAGTCCGCACGCCCGCTCACCACGACCGGCTTGCGCCCGGACCTCTTGAGCCGCTCCGGCGCCGCGACGGCGCGCGCGTCCGCCTCGGCGTCGTAATCGGTAGCGAGGGCGTGGAACCGCACCTCGCGCGCTCCGTCAGGTGCGCCCGAGTCACTTCTTCTCCAACAGCCCGCGGGCCTTGAGCCAGTCGCCGGCGCGGGCGGGCCACGTCGCGCACGGGTGCGGGATCTTGTTCATCCCGTACCCGTGCTTGCCGGTCTCGTACAGGTGCAGCTCCGAAGGCACCTTGTTCTTCGTGAGCGCGAGGTACAACACCGCGCTGCCCTCGCTGGTGACCGGGTCGTCGGACGAGTGCGCGAAGAACATCGGCGGCGAGTCCTTCGTCACCGCGAACTCCGGCTTCAGGCCGCCGCCCTTGTCCGTGAGGTACGCGGGGTAAACCAGCACGCAGAAGTTCGGCAGGTGCGGCTGCTCGTCGGACTTGTCCACGGCATCGTAGAGCCGCTTCGTGGTGAGCGCGGCACACACCGTGAGGTGCCCGCCGGCGGAGAACCCGAGCATCCCGACGCGCGCCGGGTCGGTGCCGTACCCTTTGCCGCTCGCGCGGATGAGCGAGAGGGCGCGCTGCGCGTCCTGCACCATCGCCAGGTTGTCGGGCGTCTGTGCCTCGCGCTTCGGCACGCGGTACTTGAGCAGGAACGCGGTCACGCCCAGCGAGTTCAGCCACTCGCACACCTGCGTGCCCTCGTGCTCGATGGCGAGGATGTTGTACCCGCCGCCGGGCGCGACCAGAACGGCGGTGCCGTTCGCCTTGTCCTTGGGCGGCGCGTACACCGTGAACGTCGGCTCGCTGACGCTGCCGACTCGCTTGACCTCCAGTTGCCCCTTCTTCGGCTCCACGAGCTTCTCGGGGCCGATGTCCTTCGTCTCACCCGGCGCCTTCCCGGGCCACAGCTTCACCTGCACCGGCTCGGCCGCGCGGGCCGACAGCGCCGCAACGAGCACGAGCGTGATGGGCGGCAACGAACGAATCATGACCTGTCTCCAGTGTTTGGCGGTCGCCCCGTTGGGGGTACGCTACCTCTCGGGGAACGGCTCCTTCTCGCCGATCGGTTTGCCCTCCCACACGGGCACGCCGTTCTCGTAGGTGAGCAGCCGGCCGTTGCTGTTCGGCAGCGGGGCGGCGCTGGTCGCCGGCGCCCACTTCTTGAGTTCCTTCTTGGCGACCGCGAACTTCGGGTCTTTGGCGAGGTTCGTCCACTCGTGCGGGTCGGCGGCGCGGTCGTACAGCTCCTCGCTGCCGTCGGCGTAGATGATGTACCGCCACTTTTCGGTGCGCACCCCGTGGTTGCCCGGGCCGTGCGTGGTGACCGCGGGGCGCTCGCGGGCCGCTTTCGCGTCCTTCAATTGCGGCACCAGGCTCACGCCCTCGTTCGCCGCGTTCGCGGGCAGGCCGCACAGGTCGAGCAGCGTCGGGTACAGGTCGAGCAGTTCCGCAGGGCGGTCGCACTTCGCGTTCGCGGCGACGCTCGGCCCGGCGAAGATGAGCGGCACACGCGTGGAGCGCTCCCACAGCGTGTTCTTCCCGGTGATGCCCTTCTCGCCCAGGTGCCAGCCGTGATCGCTCCACAGCACCACGACGGTGTCCTTCTCCAGCCCGCCGTCGCGAAGCGCATCGAGGACGCGCCCCACCTGCGCGTCCACGAAGCTGATGCTCGCGAGGTACGCGCGCACCAGTGGCGTCCACTGCTTGTTCTCCTGGAGCCACTTCAGCCGCGGCTCGGGCAACTTCCAGTGCAGGTACGACGCGAACCGCGGCAGGTCGTCGCGGTCGTCGGCCCTCACCTGCGGCATGACGAGCTTGTCGGCGGGGTACAGGTCGAACCACTTCTGCGGCGCGTAACAGGGGACGTGCGGGTGCTGGAACCCGACCGCGAGGAACCAGGGGCCTTTCGGCGGCCCGCGCAGCTGCTTCACCGCCCAGGTCGCGATGTCGTGGTCGAAGCAGTCCTCGTCCCTCTCGGGGAACACCCCCCAGTCCACGAGCGGGTGCGGATCGGGCGTCGTCACGAACTTCGATTTCGGGCGCGGCTGCAGCACCCCGGGCGGGCCGAAGGTGTCCGCCTCCGCCGGGCGCGCCTCCTTCGGCGGGTACCCGCCGTGAAAGATCTTGCCCGCGCTGAGGGTCGCGTAGCCGTTCGCTTTGAACCACTGGAAGAGCGTCTTGTGGCCCCTGAGCTTCTCCGACGTGCGGAACCACGGGCTGAGCGCGTACACGCCCGTGGTGGAGGGCCGCAGCCCGGCGAGCAGGCTCGTCCGCGACGGGTTGCACAGCGGCGCCTGGCAGTGCGCGTTGGTGAACGTCGTCCCGCGCGCCGCGAGCTTGTCCATGTTCGGCGTTACCACCTGCGGGTGGCCGCCGAGCGGCCCGACCCAGTCGTTCAGGTCGTCGATGGCGACGAACAGCACGTTCGGCCTCTCGGCGCCGCGAGCGACCGCCGAGAGGGCTAACACGGCGCACAGGGCGAGCAGGCCGCGCATCAGAATTTCCCGCGTGAACTCACCCGCGGGGGTGAGGTAGAATGCCGCCATTGTGCCCACCCGCGCCCGCCCCGACAACGAACTTCTCATGCCCCGACCCGCGATTCTCCTCGCGCTCCTGGTGCCGGCCGCGCTGGCGGCGCTCGTCGGCTGGGGGGGCGTGAGCCCCCCGCCCGCCCGCGGCGCGGAGCAGGGCGCGAAAGCGCACTGGGCGTTCAAGGCGCCCGAGCGCCCGCGGGTGCCCGCGGGCGCCAACCCGGTTGATCACTTCGTCCGCGCCCGGCTGGAAGCGGAGAAGCTCAAGCCGGCCCCGGAAGCGGATCGCGTGACCCTCGTCCGGCGGCTGCACCTCGACCTCACGGGCCTGCCGCCCGCACCCGACGAAGTGGACGCGTTCGTCGCGGACCAGCGGCCCGGCGCCTACGAGTTGCTCGTCGAGAAGCTGCTCGCTTCGCCGCACTACGGCGAGCGGTGGGCGCGGTGGTGGCTCGACGCGGCGCGGT
>JBJSXS010000377.1:0-10685 GCA_046086545.1 Gemmata sp. | reverse complement strand
TCTTCCTGCCGATCCTGATCGTCGCGACGAACGCGCCGCAGTACGCGGGCAAAGACCTGCCGCTGCAGGCGGGCATCGTGACCCTGGCCGCGTTCGGCGGGCTGACGGTCGCGGTGTTCGTGTCCGGCAAGGACTTCTCGTTCCTCGGGCCGGTCCTGTGGGTAGCGGCGTTCCTCAGCCTGGGTGTGGTGATCGCCTCCCTCATCGGGGGGTTCAGCCTGGGCCTGGGGTTCTCGGCGCTGATGGTCGCGATGGCGTGCGGGTTCATCATCTACGACACGTCGAACGTGATCCACCACTACAGCACCGACCAGCACGTGTCGGCGGCTCTTCAACTGTTCGCGTCGGTGGCCCTGCTGTTCTGGTACGTTCTGCGCATCTTTATGAGCGTCGGCCGCAACGACTGAACGGCGCGGTTTGCATCAGGTAAGATCGACGGCTGTAACTGTAGCCGATGTCAGCCCCGTGCCGGTGGCGCCCGCGCGTCCGGCCCGGGGCCAACTTGCTCTGTCCCTTCTTGACTCCGCCGGTCAACCCTTGATGGGTTTGCCCGGGCGCGGTTCGCGTTCGCAGTCCGCCTTGCACTTCTTTCAGCCCACGCGTATTTGGCCGCGCTGACGATGCTCCCGCGCGGAGGGTTACGCACCGATGTCCGCACGCCTCGCCTTCGCTCTCGTTGCCGCTGTCGCGGGCGCCGGCGGGTGTACGCACAACCCCGGGTACTTCCCGTACTGGCTCCCGCCCGGGCCGGTGCAGCAGACGCACGCCAAGCCGCGGCTCGGCTACTTCCGCGATTTTGACCCGAAGGCGCACAAGCTCGACGTGAAGCCCGGCGGGCTGGCGAACGCGCCGCTCGGCGCGCAGCTCGTGCTGGTGGCCGCCGTGTACGACAAGGACGGCACCCCGCGGCGCAACCGCCGCGTCGAGTGGATGATCGAGGGGCCGGGCAACATCATCGAGGCCGACGAGTCGGGCTTCACCCTCGGCCGCGGGTACAAGGTGAACAACAAGTTCGCGGTCACGCACACCGCATACACCCCGAAGAAGATCACCCGCGGCAACGACGACGAGAAGGACGACGTCGCGGTCGAACCGGGCCAGACCTTCATCGTCATCAGTTCCGCGATCCCGGGCGAAACGGTGGTGACCGCGTACGCGCCCGAGGTGTTCAACTGGGACAACGGGCGGGTGGTCACGAAAGTGATGTGGGGCGACGCGCGGTTCAAGTTCCCCGAGACGACCGTGGTGCGGGTGGGCGGTGAGGCCACCCTCGCGACCAGCATCAACCCGACCGCGGCCGACGCCGGCAGCAACTTCCGCGTGCGGTACCGCGTGATCGACGGCCCGCCCGCGGTGCTGGTGTCGCGCGGCACCGGCGACACCGCCACGAGCCTGCTCGGCGCCGGCGGGAAAGAGGCGGAGGCGTTCACGGACAGCACCGGCGAGGCGGCCGTGCGCCTGCTCCAGCGCGACCCGAAGGCGGGCAAGACGCGCGTCGCCATCGAGGTGGTGAAGCCGCCGGACAGCGGCGTCGGGCCGGGCACCGTGGTCGGCCGGCGCGAAACCACCGTCGAGTGGGCGACCGCGGAGGTGAAGCTGAAGGTGACCGCGCCGCAGGTCGCGGGGCCGCTCGGCACGTTCCCGGTCACAGTGACTCTCGACAACCTCGCGGGCGTGGAGAGCAAGGACTCGCGCGTCCGCGTCTCGCTGTCTGACGGCGCGACGCTGGCGCGCAGCGAACCGCCGCCCGAAAAACAGGACGACAAGGGCGGGTTGCTCTTCACGCTCCCGCCCGTGAGCGGGAAGGGCAAGCAGGCCATCGAGTTGCAGGTGAAGCCGGCGCGGGTCGGTCAGGTGACGGTGAGCGTCGAGGCGGTCACCGCCGACGGGATGCAGGCGAGTACCAGCGAAACGACGCGCATCGAACAGGGGAAACTGCGCCTGGTGATCGACGCGCCGCCGTTCGCGCTGGCGGGGGAGCGGATCCCGGCCCGCGTGTCGGTCACCAACAGCGGCGCGACCGCGGCCGAGAACGTGACCGTCTGGGCGCGGTTCGACGAGGGGCTCAGTTCCGCGAGCGGGCGCGGCCCGCTGGAACTGCAGGCGGGCACGGTCGCGCCGGGCCACACCAAGGTTGTCGAGCTGCCGCTGAGCGCGAAAGCGACCGGCAAGTACGGCGTCCGCGCCGCGGCGACCGGGGACGGCAACCTCGCGGCCTCCGCGGAGCCGATCGTGGTCGAGGTGCGGCGCACCGAGCTGGCCGCCACGATCAGCGGCCCGAAACTCGCGTACCTCAACCAGCAGGTGTCGTGGTCCGTCACGGTCACCAGCAAGGGCGACGCGCCGGTGTCGAACGTCGTCGTGCGGGCCACACTCCCGCCCGAGGTGAAAGTCACCAGCGCCGACGGCGGCACGATCGGCCCGGGGTCAGTGGAGTGGAAGCTCGCAACCCTGGACCCCGGCTCGCAGAAGTCCCTCAAGTTCCAAGGCGATGCGACGAAGCTCGCGACCCATACCGGCGTCACGGTGTCGGTGCTGGGCGACGCCACCAGCGGCGGCAAGCCCTTCGGCGCGCCGGTCGAGGCGAAGGCCGAGGCCGCCCTCGCGATCATCGGTACCGCCGCGGTGTCGCTCGAACTCACGCCCCCGACCGGGCCGGTCGAGGTGGGCAAGCGCGCCCGGTATCAGGTGCGGGTGAGGAACCAGGGCACCGTGTCGGCGCGGAACGTCGAGGTGAATGTTACGGCCCCGCCCGAGTTGAAGTTCGTTCGCGGTTCGGGTGCAGCCGAGGGGCGCATCGACGGCGCGCAAATGCTGTTCAAGGTGTTCGAGGAACTCGGTCCCGGCCAGACGCTCGTGTTCACCATCGACGCCGATGCCGCCCAAGCTGGCGACGCACGGCTGGTGGCAGAGGTGAAGGCGAGCCACCTACGCGCTCCGCTGAAGGAAGAGCAATCGACCCGCGTCACCGGGCGCTGAGTCTGCTCAATCCCGAAGGGTGTGTGCTTTGCATAATAAACCTGGGCCTGTATTGAAAACGCTCAATCTGATCGTCTCGGGCTCAGTGTGAGGCGCGCTTTAGCCTCACATCGACTTTTCTCAATCGACGCAATCATCATCCAGCGAACGACTTGCGAATCGCCCGATCCGCGCAGCGTCCATATTTGGCATCGCGCGTGCTTGATTCACATGCGAGCCGGTATGCGAGTCCCGGCTCATGAAAGTTACCACTCCAATAGAGGGCACGGGAATAACTGGGGTATGCGAGTCCCCCGGCCGAATCCCGTGCCCCACATCTTTTTCCACCTTTTCTCAACACGAGCCCGAGTTGAGCCCCGATCGCGCGGCGAACGGTCACCTCGGTTGATGTACACCCACTCCATCTGCCCTTCCGGCTCTGGCGTCGAGAGGAGAAGCGGTCGCGCCTCATTCGACACGTGGCTGGCCGGCACCCCCGCCCGCCCCGGGCGGGCGGCGCGACACCTCTGGCGTGCTTTCGGGGTCTCGTTCTCGCTCCCGGCGAGCGAATGTGGGTCAAACTGCGGAAAAATCAAGGGTATCGCGCCGGGCGAATGCGGTTGACACGTTTCGAGAGTTCGCTTAAAGATGCCGCCCGAACGAGCCGACGGGGCTCGCCGAACGCGGCTGGCGCCCCGGTCAAGCGGCAAGCTGCTGCTTCGGACCGTCGAGTATCGCCTATCACGGAGGGTTACCGCATGATTCGTCGAACCTGGAGCACCCGCCTGTTCGTCGCGGTCGTCGCGAGCGTGGTCAGCGCAGGCTCCGCCAGCGCCGGGCTGCTGCCCGTTTCGGTCACCGTGCAGCCGGAAGCGGGCAACTTCCGCTGGACGTACTCGGTGGTGCTGCCCACCGACATGAAGCTGCAGGCCGGCAACTACTTCACCATCTACGACTTCGCCGGCTACCAGAGCGGGTCCGCGACGGTGAGCGGCACCGCCCCGGACAGCACGTACGCGCAGTACTGGTCGCTGACCACCAGCACCCTCGGGCCCACCCCGGAGCGGCTGAACCCGCAGGACGACCCGAGCATCACCAACCTGACGTTCACGTACAACGGGCCGAACATCCCGTCGGGCCAGCTGACGCTCGGCAACTTCGCCGCGACCTCGACCTTCTCGCAGACCGGCGGCAGCTTCTTCACCGCCACCAACCCGCAGGCGCTGAGCGGGAACATCGACAGCAACATCACCAGCACCATGGTGCCGGTGGGCCGTGATTTACCCAACCCGGTCTCGACCCCGGAGCCGACCACGCTGGTGCTGGTCGGCCTCGGCCTGCCGCTCGTCGGCCTCGGCCGCGTCATCCGCCGCAAGCGGGGCGTCGCGGCCGCCTGACTCTCTCGGGCGCCGGTCGTAACGGCTGAAAGTCCCGTGTCGTACGGGAGGCGCTCGCCGGCGAGCGCCTCCGACCGTACGACACGGGACTTTCAGGGTTGAGACTCAGACGAGGACCACCGCGTCCGGGAACCGCTCTGCGAGGGCGGCGCGGTGCGACCCGGCCAGCCCGTTGCCGCGGAGGTCCAGGTGGTAGAGGTTGAGCCGCTGCCCGGACGAGTTCACCAGCGCCCGGACCGCGTCGGCGCGCAGCCCGTTGTTCGCCAGGCCGAGCCACCGCAGCGGCGCCAGCCCCGGGCGCCGGCTCAGTTCCGCAATCATTTCGTGTACGCTCTCGTCGATCAGCCCCTGCCCGTCGAGGTCGAGCACCCGGAGCTTGCCCCACGGGATCGCCCAGCCGAGGTTCATGTGGGTGAGCGGCCCGGCCCCGACCGACTTGCGCCAGCAGAAGCGCAGCTCCTCCAGCTCGCGCACCGACCGGCCCGACAGCGCCTTCTGGATGTGGTCCGACTGGAACGAGACGTAACTCAGGTCGAGCCGCAGAAACCGCCGGTGGTCGGCTTTCGGCAGCGCCTCGGCCAGCACGCGGGGCAAATGGACGTTGTCCGCGAGGTCGAGCCCCGCAAGCGCCGGCAGGTCGGAACTCGCGAGCAGCGCGCGGAGCCACGCGGGGGGCACCGGCCGGTCCCGCAGGCCCAGGTCGGTGAGCGCGGTCAGCCGCGGGGCCGCGCTCGCGAGCGGCTCGAAGTCGTCCGCGTGGCGGCCCAGCGCGCTCAGGTCCAGCCGCGCCACCCGCGCGACGTGCGGGCTGTTCAGGAACGGGTCCAGTGACACGGTCGCGGTGGTGAACGCGAACCGCATCACCTGGAGCGAGTCGACCGGCTCCACCGCGAACAGCGCCGGCGCGTCGCGCGCGAACGTGGCCGCGTTCACCACCGCGTGCCCGACGAACCCGCGCACGAACCGCTGCCCGACGACGTGATCGGAAATGTGCCGCGTCCACGCCTGGACGTTCTTTGCGAGCAGCCGCTGCGCGGCGGCCTCGCACTCGCGCGCCTGGGGGCTGAACGGCTCCGCCTGCGCCGCACCCACCTGGAGGCGGACGAACTCGCCGCGCGCGGGCTCGCCGTTCTCCTGGAGCCAGTCGGCGTACACCAGCCGCGGGGTGTCCTCGGCCGGGTTGGCCAGGATCGCGGCCAGCAGCGCGTCGCGGTCGCTCATGGCGTCACTTCACGTCGATGACGTAGATGTCGCTGCCGCCGTCACGGGCGGACACGAACGCGAGCTTCTTCCCGTCGGGGCTCCACGCGGGCGACGTGTCCTGGGCCTTGTTGTCGCTCAGGTTCACCAACTCTTTGCCGTCGGCGCTCATCAGCCAGATGTCGTAGTTGCCGGCGCGGTTCGAGACGAACGCGAGCCGCTTCCCGCCGGGGTGCCACGTCGGCCAGGCGTCGAGAAAATCGCCGTCGGTGAGCTTCTTCGCGGCGCTCCCGTCGGCGGCCATGACGTGAATCTTCTGCTTGCCGCTGCGCCCGCTGGCGAACGCGATGAGCTTCCCGTCCGGCGACCACGCCGGGTGCAAGTCGTACGCGGGATCGTTGGTGAGGCGCTTCTCGTTCTTGCCCTCGGCGTCCACCGTGTACAGGTCCGGGTTCTTGTTACGCGTCGAGACCCAGAGCACCAGCTTGCCGTCCGGCGAGAACCGCGGCGACTCCTCGAACGCCTTGTGCGGGACGAGCGTCTGGTTCTCGCCCCCGTCCGCGTTGCACACGTCGATGCGGAGTTTGCCGTCGGTGCCTTCGAGCTTGTCGTACACGTAAACGATGCGCTTGCCGTCCGGCGACCAGTGGCCATCAAAGTGCGGCTCGGTGTGAGCGGGCAGCAGGCGTTTCATCTCCGCGCCCTCGGTCGCGGGCATCAGCCACAGCGCCATCTTCCCTTCGTGTATGCGAGTGAACAGGAGGGTTTTGCCGTCCGGGGACCACTGGATGTTTTGCTTGAAGCTCCCATCCTTTGTGAGACGCACGGGTTCCGCGGCCCGAAGGGGAGAGGGCGAAACGGGGTGAAGGGGAAAAAGGGAGACGACCGCCAGCAGCACGCATCGGAAACTCATGTGTTTCTTTCCCCCTGCTCTTCAACTCGCGCTCGCGAAGCCAAGCCGCGCGGGTCATCGGGCCGCTGACAGCAGTTTACCGTGGAACGCGGCGCAGTGCCTCAGGCCGGGCGCGAGTTCGCGCCCGAACCGCGTCGCGGCCCCGGCCCGGGGGGCCGGCACCGCGGGCACCGCGGGCACCGCGGGCACCGCCCCTCGCTTCTTCGTCCTGGTCTGGTTCTCGGCCCGCGCCATGGATCAGTCCCGAGCAGTAGGTCAGCGGGCGCGTCGCCGCTGAGCGACGCCGACAGGAGGGCCGCGGTTCGCGCTACAGCAACTCTTCGATCACCCTGCCGACGGGCGCGAGGCCCAAACCCGTGATCTGCTCGCCGGTCAGGCCGATCTGGTTCAGCACGGTCGCGTTGATATCGACCGGCGAGAGCGGGGTGTCGGCGGGGTTGGTGGCGGTCGCGTCGGAGGTGCCGACGAACCGCCCGCCCTTCACCCCGCCGCCGGCAAACAGTGCCGAGTAGCACCCGGGCCAGTGGTCGCGCCCGGCCTTTTCGTTCACCTTCGGGGTGCGGCCGAACTCGCCCACCGCGATCACGAGCGTGCTGTCGAGCAACCGCCGGTCGTTGAGGTCGGCGAGCAGCGCGCTCATCGCCTGATCGAGCCACGGGGCGTGCCGGTCCTGCATGATCTGGAAGTTGCGGTAGTGGTGGTCCCAGCCGCCGTCGCCGCTGTCCTCCTCGGCCTCTACGTGATCGGACCAGTTCACCTGTACGAACGGCACGCCCGCTTCCACGAACCGTCGCGCGAGCAGGCAGGACTGCCCGAACCGCGTGCGGCCGTATGCGTCGCGCGTCGCGCTCTTCTCCTGGGAGAGGTCGAAGCTCGCGGCGGCCGCCTTCGAGGTGAGCATCGCTAGCGCCCGCCCGCGGTACGCGTCGAGCGCACCGGACGGGCCGAGTTCGCTGACGCGGCGGTCGGCGCTCCCGAGCGCGGCGAGCAACTGCTGCCGGTCGCCCATGCGCTCCGGGGTCAGTTCCTTGGGCAGTTGCAGCGCGGGGATCTTGGTACCGGTCGCGGGGTCGTACTCCAGCCGAAAGGGGTCCCACGCGGCGCCCAGCGGACCGCCGCCCTCACCGATTATGGCCTTCTTCCCCTGGTGCAACCGCCCGCCGATCACGAAGAACGGGTGCACGTGATCGGCCCCGTGCTTGCGCGAGGGGTTCGTCGCAGTCGCCAGCGCCTTCGCCACGACCGACCCGAGCGCGGGCCGCGCGGACCCCTGAAGGGGCTTGCCGTCGAGCCCGGTGCCGCCCGCGGCACTGCCCGTCAGCCCAATGGTGCCCGCGATGCCGTGGTCGTTGGATTGCGAGGTGAGGGTCCGCACCACCGAAAGTTTGTCGGTGTGGTTCGCCAGCAGCGGGAACAGTTCGCAGAACCGGATGCCGCTGATGCGCGTCGGAATCGTTCCGAACGGCCCGCGGTACTCGAGTTGCGCGTTGGGCTTGGGGTCGAAGGTGTCGAGCTGGCTCGGCCCGCCCCAGAGCCACAGCAGGATGACCGACTTCGCCTTCGCGCCCTCGCTCGCCGCGCCCGCGGCACGGGCACGCAGCCACCCGCTCAGCGACAGCCCGAGAACGGACGAGGCGCCGACTTGAAGGAGCGCACGGCGGTCGAGGGTGCGAGCGCGTCGCGGGCCGACCAGGAGCATATGGGGCGCCTCGGAGAGATGGCCCCATTATCGGCGCGGGCGTGCCGCGTTCCAAGTTCCAAGTTCCACCGGTCCCAAGTTCGGGTCGCGCCCATCCGACCCGCCTTGAACTCGGTCCGTAAGACCACTGGGAATCAGAACTTACTTCCCCTGATGGATCTGATCGAACTTGGCGGCAACGCTCGCGAACGCGGCCACAACCGTCGGGTCGAACTCGCCGTCGGATTCGGTCGTGATCTGTTTCACCGCCTGCTGGTGCCCGAGGGGCGGGCGGTGCGGGCGGCGGTTCCGGAGCGCCTCGTACACCGCGGCCAGCGACACCACCCGCGCGGACAGCGGGATCTCTTCGCCCTGCAAGCCGTCCGGGTAGCCGCCGCCGTCCCACCGCTCGTGGTGGGCACGCGAGATCTCGACCGCGATGTCGAGGCCCGGCACATCGCTCCCGTAAGACTGCGCGACCGCCGCGAGCACGTCCGCGCCCAGGGAGCAGTGCGTTTGCACCACCGACCGCTCGGACGCGTCCAGGCGCCCGGGCTTCAGCAGCGTGTGCCGCGGGACGCCGAGCAGCCCGATGTCATACAGCGGGGCGACCGCGGCCAGCGCCTCGGCGTACCGCTCGTCCTTCAGCTGCCGGTACGGCCCGGTGTCCGGCAGCGCGCGGCACAGGGCCCGCACGTACCGCCCGAGCCGCTGGAACTGGCCGTCGGACACCAACTGGTTCTCGACCAGCAGCCGCGACACGGTGAGGGCGACGGTCTCGGCCGCCAGCGGTCGCGCCGGCGCGACCGGGGGCGGGGTGACGGCCGGATCGACGTCGCCGGACCGGGCCGGGCGGCGCAGGAGCAGCGCCCGCACGCGCGACAGGAACTCGACCGGGGCGAACGGCTTGCGGATGAAGTCGTCGGCACTGGAAACCGACAGCCCGCCCAGGGCCTCGGCCGGGAGGTCGCCCGAGGTGATGAACACCTTCACGTGTTCGCCGTCCAGGCCCGCGGCCCGGACCTTCTCGACCAGTTCCGGGCCGCTCATCCCCGGCAGCCCGACGTCCACGACCACCAGGTCCGGCGGGTCGCGCAGGATCTCGGTCAGCGCGGCCTCGCCGTCCTCGGCCTCGCGCACCTCGCACTGGTCCTGGAGCAGCGCGACCATCAGCGCGCGGACCCCGGGGTCGTCCTCGACCAGCAGCACCCGGCCCCGCGCGGGCCGCGCCCGCCCCCCGGCGCGCGACGCGCAGGCCGCCGGGGTCGAGCCGTTCGGCAGCCACAGGGTGAACCCGGTGAGGGCCGCCGACACGGTCCGGGCCGACGGGAACCGCTTCTCCGGGTCCGGGTCCATCAGCCGCGCCACCAGGTCCGATACCTCGACCGGCACCTCCGGGCGCACCCGCCGCACCGCCGGCGGGGTGGTGGTGAACCGGCGGTGCAGGTCCTGCACCGGATTGCCGGTCTCCGGGTACGGGTCGCGGCCGGTGAGCGCCCAGTACATCGTCGCCCCGAGGCTGAACAGGTCCGCCCGGTTGTCCACGGCCGACGGGTCGCGGGCCTGCTCCGGCGCCATGTACCCGATGGTGCCGAGCACCACCCCGGGCTCGGTCACCTGCTGGGTCGGCATCCGCGCCAGGCCGAAGTCGAGCACCTTCGCTTGCCCGTCGGGCGCGACCAGCACGTTCGACGGCTTGATGTCGCGGTGCACCAGGCCCAGCCGGTGCGCCTCGGACAGGGCGTCGGCCACCTGTCGGAACAGCTCGCACGCGCGCAGCGCGGGGAGGGGCCCGCCGTCCCGAACCAGGGCGAACAGGTCCTGGCCGGGAATCAGTTCCATCACGAAGTAGTCGCGGGCCGAGCCGCCGCGCACGTGCCGGCCGGCGTCGAAGCAGGTGACGATGTGCGGGTGCTGGAGCCGGGCCACGGCCCGGGCCTCACTGTAAAACCGGTGGACCAGACGTGCGCTGATCTCGGCCGACCGGGTCATCACCTTGAGCGCCACCTGGCGGCGCAACTGGATGTGCTCGGCCCGGTACACGGTGCCCATGCCGCCCAGGCCCAGCACGTCGAGCAGCCGGTAGTTGCCCAGGGTCAGGTCGTCCGTCGCGCCCCGGCGGATCGCGTCCACCTGAAACTGGGTGAGCAGGTGCAGGGCGAGCAGCCGGTTCAGGAGCACGTCGACCGCGGCCACCCGGGTCAGCGCGTCCCGCTGGTCCGCGGGCAACTCGTCCCACTCTTCCGACAGCAGCACCTGCGCGGACAACAGCCGCGCCAGCAGCGCCTGGGCCGGCGGCTGGGCCACCTCCAGGGCGCCGGGCCCCACGGTGGGCAGGTGGTCGTCGGTCGCGAACTCATCAACGAGCGGGGCGTCGTTGAGGTTCGGGGGTGAGAAGCTCATGGTGAGTCGCGCCGTGGGACGCCGGCAGCGGACCGGCCGGTTCAAGGGGACAGGGGCGTTTCAACCTTGCGGCGCAATTCCGCCGCTGACAACCGGACGGGGCGAAGAACCGTGCCCCCGGAGGGCGGAACCCGGC